>NZ_KI271749.1:30878-41587 GCF_000469445.2 Oscillibacter sp. KLE 1745
GCCCCCCAATGGGGGCGGCCTGCCGTTTTTCTGTGTCACAGCCACTTTTTCTTCTTGAAGTAGATCACCAGCGCCGCCACGATCCCCACGCTCACCAGAATCACCGCCGGGTATCCGTACTTCCAGTGGAGCTCCGGCATCCCCACAAAGTTCATCCCATACCAGCCTACCAGCAGGGTCAGGGGCAGGAACACCGCCGTCACCACGGTGAAGATCTTCATCAGGTCGTTCTGCTGGATGGACAGCTGGGACTGATAGGCCTCCCGCAGTTGGGCCACGGACTCCCGCAGGGACTGGACCGCGTTCAGATACCGCTCCATCCGATTGCCCAAGTTTGCAAAGCGGCGGGTGTTCTGCTTGCCCAGCAGGCTGTTGTCGTTCTCCGCCAGCTCGTCAAAGATGGAATCCAGCTGCTCGTAGTACCGCTTCAGCCGCAGCAGCTCCTGCCGCCAAGCGATGATCCGGTCCAGATACGCCTCATGGGCACCGGTGAGCACCTCTGTCTCCCCATCGCTGATGTCCGCCTCCAGCCGGTCCAGATGGGCCATATCCCCCCTCAGCAGCCGGACGAAGAAGCGGTGGAGCACCTGCTCGTTGGACAGTGCCTCTTCCTCCGGCACCAGCAGGGCCGCCTGGGCGGCGTCCTCCGCTGCGTCGTCCTCACAGAAGACAAACAGGTCCTCCCGGTCCAGATACAGCAGCATCTGGGATGCTGCCGTCCGCTCGCTGCGCACGTCGTACCAGTCAAAGGCGATCAGATCGAAGTCCTCAAAGCCCTCAAACGCTTCGATCTGCCCCTCGTGGATGTAGTCCAGCACCTTGGCGTCCATATAGGGCTCCATCTCCCGGATGCGGGACATGGGCAGTACCTTTCGCATGGCGGTCTCTCTCCTCTCGGTCTCTCACAGGTTTTCCAGGCCGGCGTCCTTGGGCGGCAGGCCGTCATAGAGCCCGGCGCACTTCCACAGTGCCGCGAGAAACCAGATGATGCCCACCAGCAGGGCAATCAGGGCCATCAGTGCCAAAGCGTCCAGCAGCAGGCCGCCCAGCGTTCCGGCGATCTGTGCCGCCAACAGGACAAACCAGGCGGTCCGTGCCGAAGTGCCGTTCAGATCTGTCCCATAATGGGTCTCCATCTCCAAAATGGCCTGGATCACGCTCCAGGAAATATACAGGGCGACCGCCAGAGCAGCCAGCTCCAGGAGCGTACTCAGCCAGTTTGCGCCGGTCACGCCCAGCAAGTCTCCCACCCACAGGATACCCGTGTATATGGCCACAGCCACAGCAAAGGGGCGGAGTTTCCCGAATCGACCGCTCTCTCCCAACAATTCCCCTGCTGCCCGATAGAGTAAGATATAACCCGCAAAGGTCGGCAGCAGATTCAGTGTATGTCCGTTGATTGTCACATAAAAATTGATAAAGATCAAGAAGAACCCCCAAAAGATTCCCTTCACTGCATTTCCTCCTCCCGCTTCTTTTGTACATGCCTTTTTCCGAAATACAGCACCAGCACCCCCGCCGCGATCTTCACGGCGGCGTACAGGGCCGGGAACAGCAGCACACCTGCCGGGAACACGTCAAGCAGATTCACTCCGCCCATCTCCGCCATATCCCAGCCGATCAGACCCGTAAATCCGCCCAGCATCCCCCGGTACGCCAGATAAAACAGCGCCAGCTGCACCAGATCCAATACGCCCCAGGCGATCAGCACCCATCCCAGCAGGTACCATTTCCGCTTGCTAAAGGTCAAAAAACGCTCCACCCAGTCCTTCCGTTCCTGGGGCGGCGGCTGCTTCTCCTCCGGCTCCGTCTGCTCCGGCTGGAGGCGGAGCAGATAGTCTGTTGTCACACCGAAAATATCCGCCAGGGCCACCACTTTGTCCGTCTCCGGCATGGTCTCGTCCCGTTCCCAACGGCTGACGGCCTGCCGACTCACCTGCAGGCGCTCGGCCAGCGCGTCCTGGCTCATGCCGGCTCTCTGCCGGAGGGATTGCAGCTTCTCTCCGAATGTCATAGGCATTCTCCCTTCTCTTGGATGCCTTCAGCTTATCAGGCCGCCCGGTTGCATACCAGCAACCAAGCATGGAAGTTCCGCAATCTCAGATTGCCTTCCTCTCCAACATACCACAACAGGGCTCCCCGCGCAACGGCTCCGGCCCATATTGCAAGAAAAAACCGAGGCACCGGACGTCTCCGCATCCAAGCGCCCCGGCCTATCGGGCGGGCTCCAGCACAATGGGCAGGTCCACGATCTCCAGCCCCCGGCGCATGGCGTACTCCACCGTGTACCGGGTTCCGCCGGGAGACCCGTCAAAGGCGGCGATCAGCAGCGCGGCGTGGTCCACCATATACCGGTCCCGCCGCTGCATACAGGCAGGGGTGTAGCAGGCGGACACCAGGGTCTCAAAGTCACAGGCAGCCACCAGCCGCTCATACCGCCGCCGCTGGTCCGGCGGCCAGGCATCCGCCTGGGAGGGACATGGGACGGCCGCCTCCACCGTCACGTCCGGGTGCATCTGGCGCAGGCGGAGGACGCACTCGCAGAAATACAGGTCACAGCCCAGGGCCATGCCGCAGAGAAAGTGACGGAATCCCTCCTGATAGGCCGCCTCCACCGCGTCTGCGATGCGGGCCTTGAGCGACACGCAGCGCAGGTCCTCCTCGTTATACCGCCATGGCAGCTTACCGGGCCGGTGCCCGGTAAAGCAGCAGGCCGACTGCCGCCCCCGCATGGTCTCCGCCTCCCTCCTTCTGGTCTTTGATTCAGTATAGAACATCCGTTCTTGTTTGTAAAGACCCACGGGAAATTTGCCGTTTTTTCATTTAGGGACTTGCAATTTCTTCCGCGCTGTCATATACTATGGCCAGAAACCAACTGAATACTTTGTCTTCAGGGCGGGGTGAAATTCCCCACTGGCGGTACAGTCCGCGACCGCCTGCGCGTATGCACAGGCGCTGACTCGGTGAAACTCCGGGACCAACAGTTACAGTCTGGATGGAAGAAGATGAGTGCGGCGTGGCCGCGCGTTTGTTCGCGCTCCTGCGTTGCGTGGATCACCTTGGAGAAGCCAAAGCGTCCAGGGTGTTTTCAAGCAACGAAAAGGAGTGTATTTTTATGTCCGAACCCAATGCCAACGCCATCAAGAACCCCTCCCGGCCCGCAACAAACGTCCGAACCATCACCTCCCTGGCCATGCTGGCGGCCATCGCCTATGTGGTGATGCTCCTCAGCAAGATGCTGCCACAGGTGTCCGGCTTCCTGCAGATGGACCTGAAGGACACGGTCATCTGCATCGGCGCCTTCCTCTTCGGACCTCTGTCCGCCGCCGTCATCTCCATCGTGGTGGCCGTGGTGGAGATGTTCACCGTCAGCGACACCGGCCCCATCGGCTGCATCATGAACGTGCTGGCCACCTGCGCCTTCTGCTGCACCGCCGCCTTCGTCTACAAGAAGTTCCACACCCGCAAGGGCGCCGTCATCGGTCTGGCCCTGGGCACTGTTTGCCTCACCGTGGTGATGCTGCTGTGGAACTATCTCATCACGCCCATCTACATGGGAATGGATCGCGAGGAAATCGTGGTCCCCATGCTGATCCCGGTGTTCCTGCCCTTCAACCTGGTGAAGGGCGGCCTGAACATGGCGCTGATCCTGCTGCTCTACAAGCCGGTGGTCACCGCCCTGCGGAAGGCCCGGCTGGTACCGGAGTCCCATGCGCCTGTCGAGGGCAAGGGCAAGCTGAGCGCCGGGTTCCTCCTGTTCTCCCTGGCCCTGCTGGCGACCTTTGTGGTGCTGGCCCTGGTGCTGATGGGGATTCTGTAAATCTGAACACCACAGGCGCGGGGGCGGATACCGTCCCCGCGCCTTTTACTGCGGCCCATATCCGTCCCTCCGCCTCCCTGCGCCGGTATGTCAAAACCTTCCCATCCCTTCTCCCTTTTCAGGAACGAACAGATGTGCTATAATAGAAGTGAGAAAGGAGGCGGGGCCATGGACCGCATCATCCTGCACTGCGATCTGAACAGCTTTTACGCCTCCGTGGAGCTGCGGAGCCGACCAGACCTGCAGAACGTGCCCGTGGCGGTCTGCGGAGATCCCACCTCCCGCCACGGCATCATCCTGGCCAAGAATGAACCGGCGAAAAAATTCGGCGTCCAGACAGCGGAAACCATCTGGCAGGCCAAGAAAAAGTGCCCGGAGCTGGTGCTGCTGCCACCCCACCACAAACTGTACCGGCAGGTCTCCAAAGAGGTCAACACCATCTACGAGCAGTACACGGACCTGGTGGAGCCCTTCGGCATCGATGAGAGCTGGCTGGACGTCACCCATACCCTCCACCTCTTCGGCGGTGATGCCAAGGCCCTGGCAGACCATCTGCGGCAACGGATGAAGCAGGAGATGGGACTGACCCTCTCAGTGGGGGTCTCCTTCAACAAGGTGTTTGCCAAGCTGGGCAGCGACTACCGGAAACCCGACGCCACCACTGTCGTCTCCCGGGAGAACTGGCAGAGGCTGGTCTGGCCTCTGCCGGTGGGGGCGCTGCTGTACGTGGGGGGCGCCGCCCGGAAGATTTTGGCCCAGTTCGGCGTGAAGACCATCGGAGAGCTGGCGGCCTGCAAGCGGGATGCCCTGGAGACCCTGATGGGCAAAATGGGCGTCCAGCTCCACGACTATGCCAACGGGCTGGACACCGATCCAGTCCGCTCCCGGTACGAGCCGGAGATGGTGAAGTCCGTAGGCAACGGCACTACCTTCCCGAAAAACCTCACCACCGCAGAGCAGGTGCGGGGCGGCGTCGCCGTGCTGGCGGACTCCGTGGCCACCCGACTGCGGCACAGCGGGCTGTATGCCGGCGGCGTCCAGGTGACGGTGCGGGATCCCCAGTTCCATGACCGCTCCCGTCAGATGCAGCTCTCCGCCCCCACCCACCTGATCCGGGAGCTGACGGCGGCGGCCATGGACCTGACCGGCCAGCTGTGGAAACCCCCGGCTCCCGTGCGGGCCCTGACTATTACCGCCATCCATCTGGTTCGGTCGGAGGACGCCTATGAACAGGTAGACCTGTTCACAGCCGGGGCGGCGCCCAAAAAAGAAAAACAGGAAAAGCTGGAGGCGGCTATGGACCGCCTCCGTGGAAAGTTCGGGACCGACGTCATCTCCTACGGCGCGGCCCGTCCAGAGAAAGAGGAGGATCCCCTGCCATGACAATAGACGAGGAAAAACAGCAGCTCCGGGCTACGATCCGGCGCCTCAGCGCCCAGCTCCCCTTCCGGTACCGGGAAGCGGCGGACCGGGCCATCGCCCGCCATCTCCTGGCTCTTCCGGAGTATCGCAGTGCCGGAGCGGTGTTCTGCTTCGTCTCCGCCGGGCGGGAGATCGACACCCGTCCCATCCTGGAGCAGACTCTGGCAGACGGCAAGATGCTGTGCATCCCTCTGTGTGTGGCGGATGGCATCATGGAGCTGCGGGCCATCCGCGACCTGAAGGAGCTCTTCCCCGGCGCCTACGGCATTCTGGAGCCTCCGGCAGACAGCCCTGCCCTCTCCCCGGACCAGATCGACCTGGCGGTGATCCCCTGTGTCACCTGCAGCCGGGAGGGCCGCCGGCTGGGGCGGGGCGGCGGCTATTACGACCGCTTCCTGGCCCACTACCGGGGCGCGGCGGTTCTGCTGTGCCGGGAGCGGCTGCTGCGCCAGGAGATCCCCTTCGGCGTCCACGACTATCCCATCCCCTGGGTGCTGACAGAAGCCGGACTTTTTGAGGACGGCACGCCATCCCGGCTGGAATGACTGGGAAAAGGTCCGCCTCCCACAAAATCGTCAAAATATTCCCACTATCTCTACAACATTTTGTGGGGGTATTACCTCTTGTTCCCTTGACAGGTCCCTGGAACTCTGATAAGCTGGAAAAGGCTTATATTTTCCGGAAGACCGGATCACACGAAGGAGGACCCCTGCAATGATCCAGGACATCATGGACTTTCTCTCCCAGGCCGACCCCGAGGTGGGGGCATCTATTCAGAAGGAATTCGACCGGGAGCAGCACAACATTGAGCTGATCGCCTCCGAGAACATCGTCAGCAAGGCCGTCCTGCTGGCCATGGGCACTTGTCTCACCAATAAGTATGCGGAGGGCTATCCCGGAAAGCGGTATTACGGAGGCTGCTATGCCGTGGACGTGACGGAGGAGCTGGCGCGGCAGAGGGCCTGTCAGCTGTTCGGCTGTGCGCACGCCAATGTCCAGCCCCACTCCGGCGCCAACGCCAATCTGGCGGCGTTCTTTGCCCTGCTGCAGCCCGGTGACACAGTGCTCAGTATGAATCTGGCCCATGGCGGCCATCTGAGCCACGGCAGCCCGGTGAACATCTCCGGCAAATATTTCCGCATCGTTCCCTATGGCGTGTCTGACGACACAGAGACCATCGACTACGAGCAGGTGATGGCCATCGCCAAGGAGTGCCGCCCCAAGCTGATCCTGGCAGGGGCCAGCGCCTATCCCCGCACCCTGGACTTTGCCAAGTTCCGGGAGATCGCCGACGCGGTGGGCGCCCGGCTGATGGTGGACATGGCCCACATTGCGGGTCTGGTGGCCGCCGGTGTTCATCCCTCCCCCATCCCCTACGCCGATGTGGTGACCACCACCACCCACAAGACATTGCGGGGTCCCCGGGGCGGCATGATCCTGTGCAATGACGACGACCTGTACAAAAAGATCAACTCCGCCGTGTTCCCCGGCACCCAGGGCGGTCCGCTGGAGCATATCATCGCCGCCAAGGCCGTGTGCTTGGGCGAGGCGCTGAAACCGGAGTTCCGGGCCTATGGGCGGCAGGTGGCCGCCAACGCCGGGGTTCTGGCGGAAAAGCTGATCGAGCAGGGCTTCCGGCTGGTCTCCGGCGGCACGGACAACCATCTGATTCTGGTGGACACCCGGCACTTTGGCCTCACCGGCAAGGAGTATGAGCACCGGCTGGATGAGGTAGGCATCACGGTGAACAAGAACACCATCCCCAACGACCCGGAGAAGCCCTTCGTCACCAGCGGTATCCGGGTAGGCACTCCCGCCGTCACTACCCGGGGCTTCCGGGAGCCGGAGATGGCGGAGATCGCCCGGTGGATGGGCCTCATGGCAAAAGAGGACTATGCGGACCATGCGGAGCAGGTCCGTGCGGAAGTGGCGGAGCTGTGCAAGCGGTTCCCGCTGTATCAGGAGTGAACGAACAAGGCCCGGAGAGTGCTGGCTCTCCGGGCCTTTTGCAGTTATGCCGCCGGGAATTCGTACCATTGTCCGTTCAACTCCAAGCCGGTTACGCTGTCCGGGTCCAGCAGCCGGGGCGACAGCAGGGACAGGTGGCAGAGCGGTACTCTCTGCTCCGACGCCTCCACGAATTCTATGTGGATGGCATGGGTGCCTCTCTGGATCCGCTGGGTCAAAGCATCCTCCATCTCCAGGGCCCTGCCGTCAGTAAAATAAAGTGTCAGCACCTGCTTTGCGAGAAAGTCCTCCTCCCAGGTGACAGCGGACTGGGACTCTTCCAGCCATAGGTCATAAGAGGTCTCTTCCACAGGAAACCAGACTTCCGCCCGCAGGGGCGTCACCACCGCCCGGGTGCCGTCCGGCCAACTGACCTCCCGAACAGGGATCGTGTCATTCATCCGGACATGGAATGCATAGATCTCAATGGGGTGCATCACGCCAGTGTCCCGGTCGTTCAGCATCTTCACCACCAGCTCCACCTCCCGTCCCAGGTAGTTCTCTTCACAATTCTCCTGAGCGTTCTCCGACACCTGCCCGGTGGCCAGAATAAACCGGGCCGTGTTGAGTTCCTTGCCTTGGTCCACCCGCCAGCAGCTGATGACATCCGCCCAGCTTCCGGCGAATAGCAGGGTGTCCTCCATTGCATCATCGATATCGGGGAACGATTCATCATACCGGGCCGTTACCAAGCAGTAGATCACCCGGCCGTCGGTGATGGCATTCTCCAGCGTCAGATCGCAGTGATTCCCCTCCACGGTCTGATCTACCTGGACGGAGCAGGTCTCCAGCATTCCGCCGCTGCCGCCGTCATCCACCACTGGACTCAGCCAGCCCATGCGCTCCGCCGCCACGGCAAAACCACAGGCCAGTACTGCCAGCGCCGCCGCCAGCAACAGCACCCGCTTCCCCAGCCGCCGTTTTCCGGGCCGGTCCAGGGTGCTCTGGCGGATCTGTTCCTCCAGCCCGTCCATAGCCGACTCATAGGCTGCGGGCAGGGCCCAGACCTCCCGCTTTGCCATTGCCCGCAGGCGGGCGTCCAGCTCATCCATAGTCTCCCTCCTTCAAGATGCTCCGCAGCTTCTCACGTGCCCGGCTCAGCCGGACCCGCACCGCCCCCGGGGACGTCCCCACGATCCGGGCGATCTCCTCTGTGGGCAGGTCCTCATAGTAGAACAGCACCACCGCCTCCCGCTGGTCTCGTGGCAAGGTCTGCACCGCCTGCCAAAGGGTATCGTCCCCCGTCTCCCGGCCCGGTATTGCCGGTTCCGTGGGCAGATCATCCAAAGAGACTGTCCGGCCTCGCCGTTGGCAGAGACGCCGGGCCTCATTGGCGGTGATCTTCAGCAGCCACCGGGGCAGCTTCTCCTTTTCCCGCAGCTGAGGATACCGCTCATAGGCCCGGCAGACTGCCTCTGCCACCGCCTCCTGAGCATCGCTGCTGTTCCGGGTGATACTGAAAGCCAGACGGTACAGGCTGGTCCGGCTGTGATGCAGCACTTGGCAGAACCGCTCCCGCTCTTGCTCCGGCAGCGTCATGTCCTTCCCCCCCTTCTCCTGTTCTGCCTGTATGACCCAGCAGCGTGGCAAAATGTTACGGTGTACTCGCAAAAAAGCCGCCTCGCAATGAGGCGGCTCATATTCGCTTCACAGCGGGACGCCGAGGCCCAGCCACAGGACGTTCCGGACCACGCAGTTGGCCAGGAACAGCCCCACTAGGACCATCGGCCAGCGGCGGTCATAGCGCAGGACCCAGCCCCGCTTTCCCCGCAGCCGCCACGCGGTTTGAGAAAACAGATAGATCGCTGCCAGGGCCAGCGTGATCACCACCGGCGTGTGGTACCAGAGAGCCGCGCCTACCCGTCCCTGGGCTAGGGCCATCAGCGCCCGTGTCCCTCCGCAGCCCGGGCAATAGACATGCCAGTGCTCCCAGACCCAGCAGCGGCTGACAGTGGGTGCCCCCAGCGCAAAGCGCCATAGCAGATATAGCAACACCAGAACCGCCAGGGTGATCCAGGCGGTCGGATAGGCCTCCCGGTCTGTCATAGAACCTCTCTGCATAAAATTTCCTCCCTGTAAACAGCAAAAAGGCCGCGCAGCGCGCGGCCCTTTCTCCTTTACTTCAGCAACCGGATCTGTCCCAGCAGAGGAACTGCCTTCTCCTCTCCATTGACAGCGGAGATGAAGCCCATCACCGCGCAGATGAAGCAAAAAATGCCCCACAGCCAGCCGATACATGGAATGAAGCTCAGCAGCCCCGCCAGCCAAATCACCAGCGCTTGATTCAGATGGAATTTCGCGCCCTCCCGGTCGCCCAGTACAAAGGCAATCACCAGACCGATCCAGGTAATATAAGCGACAATACCCGTCGTTTTTGCATCCATAAAAACACCTCTCTTTGGTTCAGTGGGGTTGTCCATAGTGTACCACGGTTTTGGAAAGAATACAAGCCCGCGTCAGGACTCCTCCGGCAGAAGCGGGCTGTACATCATGATGGCCTCATTTGCAAAGAGGAATTCCTCTTCCAGCAGGCCCCCCTCCAGGTCATAGATGCGGCGGTACAGCTCGTTATGCCGCACATATCCGCCCCAGGATGCCTGGTCCATCCGGTGGTTCCTCTCTACGATCTCATAGCGGCAGACCGGAGGTGCCGGGGCCCGCCACTCTCCCTTCAGAACCTGCTTTCCCACCTGGACACAGAGCTGGAAGGGCTGTTCCGTGTCGTTGCGGATCATCAGATCCCGGTGGGGATAGGCGCAGGTGGCGCCGCTGCCGAAGGGCTGGGTCCGGTTGGTATCCGGAAAGACATCGTGAGAGTGACGGTACCGCTCCACTACCGTCAGCGGCGTGTGGAGAGTCATCCAGAAAATCAGATTGGAGAGCTGGCACAGCCCGCCTCCCACATCGCTGCCGATCCGGCCTAGAAACAGCACCATCCCGTCTCGATAGCCCTTCCGGCGGGTGGGCTTTCCGATCAGCCGCCAATAGCTGAAGGTCTCGCCGGGATACAGGACAATCCCATCCAGCCGGGCCACTGCAAGCCGGAGATTAGCCACCTTGTTTTCCTGGAGTTCCTGATCCTCCCCCCGCAGATGGCGGTACAAGGGTGTGGCGTGTGAAATCAGCATATACGGCAGGCGCTCCGTCTGACGCTGTTTGGCCCAGTGAAACCGGGGCGACATCCACAGAAGACGGCGCCGTCCGCCGTAATAGAGTTTTCCCAGACGCAAACGCAGCCAGCTGCGGTGAATGGGCGGCCGGAGCTGTCGATTATTGGGATCTACCATGGGGCCTCCTCCCTATTGCCCAGACCATTCGTAAATAAAGACGAAATTAGAACCTAAAACGATTTTAAAGTGTTCGGTCCAATAAATCCTCACAAAACTGTTACAAACAATAACAAAAAAGAGACAGTCAATTGACTGTCTCTCAGTGTTGGCGCTACCTATCTTCCCGGGCC
>NZ_KI271750.1:0-1181 GCF_000469445.2 Oscillibacter sp. KLE 1745
CTGCCGCGCCCGGGCAGCCCCGCCGGCGGCGCAGGACCGGGCTGTGGATTTTCCTGGCCTGTCTGGCGGTGGTGCTGGGCGTGGCGGCGGGCTCCTGGATTTGGTGTCTGCTGCCGGCCGGCAGCAGTGCCGATCCCTTTGAGTACCGTTACGACCACGGCTGGGAGGAGGAAGAGGACGCGTCCGGGGCAGTTACCATCCCCACCTATCCGTTCGGAGAGGGCGCCGTGCTGGAGGTGGAGACGGACCACGGCCGGGAGCTGACGGCCCAGGAGATCTACCAGCGGGTGAACCCGTCGGTGGTGACGGTCATGGTCCAGCTGGACGACAGCGTCTCCGTGGGCACCGGGGTCATCTTCCGGGCGGACGGTTATATCCTCACCAATTACCACGTGCTGGCGGGGGGACGGGACTGCACCGTCGCCATGGACACGGGCCGGACCTATGAGGCCCGGTACGTGGCCGGAGACGAGCGGAACGATCTGGCGGTCCTCAAGGTGGAGCTGACGGGGCTTCCCGCCGCCACCTTCGGCGACAGCGACCAGCTGGTGGTGGGCGACAAGGTCTACGCCATCGGCAACCCGCTGGGCGTGGAGCTCCGCGGCACACTGACAGACGGCATCGTCTCCGCCATCAACCGGGATGTACAGGTGGACGGCCGGACCATGACGCTGGTTCAGACCAACGCGGCCCTGAACTCCGGCAACTCCGGCGGCCCCCTAATCAACGCCTGCGGCCAAGTGGTGGGCATCAACACCATCAAGATGAGCTCTGATTACTCCAATGTGGAGGGTCTGGGCTTCGCCATTCCCTCCGCCTCCATCCGGCGGCTGGTGAACGACCTGTTGACCTATGGAGAGGTCCGGCCGGAGCCCTCCTTCGGCGTGACGGTGCTCCAGACGGGCACCCGGCTGGAGGACGACATCTGGGGCCTGCAGGTGCTGGAGGTCACGCCCGGCTCCGCCGCAGACCTGGCGGGCATCCGGGAGGGGGACTTCGTCCTCGCCGCCGGCGGCAGGCCGGTGGAAACCAGTCAGGAGCTGCTGCGCATCCGGCGGCAGCTGTATGTGGGCGATCAGGTGACCATGGAAATCTGGCGGGACGGGGAGCGGATGGAAGTGACGCTGACTCTGAACGACCCGGTGGAATAAAGAACGAGGGCGCGGCCTGCACCGCAGGCC
>NZ_KI271751.1:0-20246 GCF_000469445.2 Oscillibacter sp. KLE 1745
CGGGGAGCCTGGCGGCCTGCTTCGCCGCCTTTGTGCTGCTGGTGAACCTGTTCCCGCCCTTCGCGCGGGCCTGCGGCTCAGTGCCGGTGCTGCGGGAGCTGGCCCAGGCGGTGGCCTGGTCGCCCAGCCTCTCCGCCGCGGTGGAGAACGACTACGTCCAGCCCATCGGCCAGTCCCAGACGGTGAACGGCGTCACCGCCACGGTGGAGTATGTGATCGTGGACCGCAAACAGCTGAACATCTTCTACACCCTGGACTATGCCCCGGACCTGGGGCCCATGTGGGCGGACTGCCGGATCACCCCCGGCGACGGCAGCGCGGGAGACGCCGGCGGCCGGACGGAGAAGCCGGGGGAGCTGGTGGAGATCAAGCGGGACTTTGTGGACCGGGACGTGCCCGGAATCCTGGATCTGACCCTGTCGGTCTACCCGGCAGAGCAGGACGGGGGCGGGCCGCCTGCGGAGAACACCGGCGACGGCTACTTTGACCAGCCGGTCGATGACCAGCCGGCGTATCTGGCGGAGATGACGTTCCACCTGGAATTCGACCCCTATTTCACCGCCCAGGGGACGCTGCTGGAGCTGAACCGGACCTTTGCCCTGGACGGCCAGACCTTCACGCTGCAAGAGGCGGAAATCTACCCCACCCATCTGCGGCTGACCCTGACGGCGGACCCGGACAACACCGCCTGGCTGGCGGGCCTGGACCTGTACCTGGAGAACGAGCACGGCGAGCGGTTTGAAAAGAGCCTGGGCGGCATCACCGCATCCGGGGACCCGGAGGGGGAGGGCATGGGCACCTTCTGGCTGGACAGCCCCTTCTTCAGCCGGGGGGAGCACCTGACCCTCCACATCACCGGCGTCCGGTGGAAGGACAAGGACGCGCCGCCGGTGAAGCTGAATCTGGCGGAGGGCACCGCCGAAAACCTGCCGGAGGGCACCTGGTTCCAGGGCGCAGAGCGCCTGCCGGAGGGATGGATCGTGTACCTGGTGTCCCCGCTGATGGAGAACCGGACCATGGGGAGCGTGTTCTCCAGAGGGGCCTGGGACGAGGACGGGAACTATTATGAGATCTGGCAGTTCGGCTCCTCCTACGGCTACTGGGACGAGACGGCGCAGGAGCGCGTGGGGGAGGACCGGTGGTATACCGAGGACTTCCCCCTGGCGGGACTGGCGGGCGACACGGCCTATCTGGACCCCTACTACAACCGGATGGCCGCCGTTGATGCGGCGGTTCCCATCCAATAGGCGAGGGGGAGTCAAATCCCCCGCCTTCCATGCGAACGAGAGAGCGCCCGCCGCAAGGCGGGTGCTTTTTTGCCCGCCGAACGGCGGCCGGGGTGATCCTGCCGGGGAGAAGCCCGCGCGTTTTCCCTGTTGCGCTTCCCTGGAAAATTTGTTATACTGTTACAGTATGTATACTGGAGGGAAAGCGCCATGCGGATCCTGGGCATCGACCCCGGCTACGCCACCATCGGCTTCGGCCTCATCACGGCGGAGCGGGCACAAGTGAACATGCTTACCTACGGCGCCATCACCACCCCGGCGGGGCTGCCGCTCTCCCGGCGGCTGTACCAGATCGGCACCGATATGGAGGACCTGATCGGCCAGCTGAAGCCGGATGTCATCTCCATCGAGGAGCTGTTCTTCAACACGAACCTGACCACCGGCATCGCCGTGGCCCACGCCCGCGGCGTGCTGCTGTACACGGCGGAAAAGTGCGGGATCCCGCTCCACGAGTACACCCCCTCCCAGGTGAAGATGGCGGTGGTGGGCTACGGCAAGGCGGAAAAGCGCCAGGTGATGGACATGACCCGCCGCCTGCTGCACCTGAAAGCCGTCCCCCGGCCCGACGACGCCGCGGACGCCCTGGCCCTGGCCCTGTGCCATGCCCGGAGTGCCACGTCCCGCCTGCCCCTGCAGGACAGCAGGGTCAAGGAGACCATCTGAACAGTCAGGGACCGGACCGCTCCGCCGGACGCCGGAATTCCGAACTCCCAAGAAAGTGTGATTATCCATGTTTTACTATCTGGACGGCACCGTGGCAGAGATTCTGCCCTATCTGGCGGTCATCGACTGCGGCGGCGTGGGCTACGCCTGCAAGACCACCAACACCACTCTGGCCCAGCTGAAAAAGGGCCAGCGGGGGAAGCTCTACACCTATCTGGACGTGGGGGAGAACGCCTTCGGCCTGTACGGCTTCGCCACGGCCAACGAGCTGAACAGCTTCAAGCTGCTGATCGGCGTCAGCGGCGTGGGGCCCAAGGCGGCGCTGGCCATCCTCTCCGCCGCCACGCCGGAGTCCCTGGCCATGGCCATCGTCACCGGGGACGAGAAGAGCCTGACGGCGGCGCCGGGCGTGGGCAAGAAGATCGCCCAGCGGATCATCCTGGAGCTGAAGGACAAGATGGCCCGGGAGAGCGCCGCCACGGGGCTGGACTTCTCCGGCGGAGCCGCTGTGAGCGTCCCGGCCTTTACAAATAAGGCCACAGAGGCGGCCCAGGCCCTGGCGGTGCTGGGCTACACCAGCGCTGAGGTGGCCCAAGCGCTGAAGGGCGTGGACGTGGAAACTCTGTCTCTGGAGGAGATCATCCGCCAGTGCCTGAAAAAGATGGTGAAGTGAGTATGAAGATCCTGTCCGTGATTCTGCTCCTGGCCGCGCTGGCCATGGCCTTTCTTGCCATGATATTCGGAACCCGCTTTGCGGCCCTGCTCAATAAGGGCCAGCAGCGCCACGGCCTGCCGGAAAAAGAGCGGCGGCAGCGCAACCGCAGCGGCGCGGTGTTCGCCCTGTGCCTGTGCGCGGTGTTCGGCCTGGCCTGGCTGGCGGTGCATCTGTTCCAGGCGGGCTGACCGCCCCGGCCGGAATTTTGGAGCACATTCAGAGCACATGAGGAAGTGAACCCATGAGCATCGACTTTGGAAACGACATCTATGAAGAGCCCATCGTGGCCAAGACCTTCCTGCAGGAGGACGCCCAGGAGGGGTCCCTCCGGCCCAAGACCCTGCGGGAGTATATCGGCCAGGAGAAGGCGAAGGACAACCTGGCCGTGTTCATCCAGGCCGCCCAGAAGCGGGGAGAGGCCCTGGACCACGTGCTGCTCCACGGCCCGCCCGGCCTGGGCAAGACCACGCTGGCCGGGATCATCGCCCAGGAGATGGGGGCGGGCATCCGCATCACCTCGGGCCCGGCCATCGAGAAGCCCGGGGATCTGGCGGCGCTGCTGACGAACCTCAACGAGGGGGACATCCTCTTTGTGGACGAGATCCACCGGCTGAACCGGTCCGTGGAGGAGATCCTGTACCCGGCCATGGAGGACTACGCCCTGGACATCATCGTGGGCAAGGGCCCCAGCGCCAACTCCATCCGGCTGGACCTGCCCAGGTTCACCCTGATCGGCGCCACCACCCGGGCGGGGCAGCTGTCCGCGCCCCTGCGGGACCGGTTCGGCGTGACGCTGCGGCTGGAGCTGTACACGCCGGAGGAGCTCTCTCAGATCATCACCCGGTCCGCCGCCATTTTGAACGTGGACATCGTGCCGGAGGGCGCCTATGAGATCGCCCGCCGCAGCCGGGGCACGCCCCGGATCGCCAACCGGATGCTGCGCCGGGTCCGGGACTTCGCCCAGGTGAAGGCCGACGGCGTCATCACCAAGGACGTGGCGGACCAGGCCCTGTGCGCGCTGGAGATCGACCACCTGGGGCTGGACCCCATCGACCGGCGGATGCTGGGGGCCGTCATCGAGAACTACGGCGGCGGTCCTGTGGGCCTGGAGACCCTGGCCGCCACCATCGGCGAGGAGGCCGTGACCCTGGAGGACGTGTACGAGCCATACCTGATGCAGCTGGGCTTCCTGACCCGGACGCCCCGGGGCCGGTGCGTGACGGCGAAGGCATACCAGCACCTGCATAAGCCCATCCCTGGCGGCATGACGGCGGATCCGCCGGACATGGACCAGCTGACGCTGTGAGGAGGCGGTTTTCATGAAGCGGACCCTGGCGGAGCACGTCGCATTTCTGATGCTGTCGGCGGCGCTGGCCGTCGGAGCCTGGGCCGTCACAGGCCGGGCTGCCTGCTCCGTGACGGCGCCCTATCAGTTTCCCGTCCAGCCCGGCACGCCGGAGTGGGTGGAGCTGTCCGCCAACGCCCGTCGTGCCGCCTGCCGCCTGCCGGCGGGGCTGGCGGAGCAGATGACCTCCGAGGCCCTGCTGGAGACGGCGCTGGACTATCCGTTCAACGCCTCCATGTATGTGTCCAGCGACCTGGAGGGGATGTTCGGAAAGCGGGCGGCCCTGGCGGGCAACGACGCCCTGGCGGAGCTGGTGACCCGGCCGGACGCGGAGGAAGTGATCGCCCGCGCGCTGGCGGCGCCTGCGGAGGCAGGGGAGGACCCCCTGCGGGGCGTGTATCTGGAGACCTTCTGCGCCTGGCTGCCGGAGCTGTCCAGGATGGCGGGCGTCTGAGGCGTCACAGGGGCAGGCCCCGGCCGGTGCGCAGGCCCAGCAGAAAGGCATGGATGGCGGTGAATTCCCGGGCCTTTTCGTAATCCGCCGCCATCTCAGAGGTGAGCTCTCCCTCCAGAAGGGAGAGGGGCATCTCGTAGTCATCCGGTGGGGCAGCGTCCAGCTGGGGGCGGATGTAGTGGGCGTACAGCCATTTCATGAAGTCGGACATTGCGAATGCTCCTTTCAAAATACAATGGATGCGTTGTGCTTAGCTGCAGTATAATACAACGGATACATCGTGTCAAGAGGTGACGATATGACATTGCAAGAGCGAATGCGGGAACTCCGCAAAGAGCGGAAGGAGACCCAGAGACAGGTGGCCGACGCCATCGGTGTGACGGACCGGCAGTACCAGCGGTTTGAGACCGGGGTCAATCTGCCTGGATTTGAAAATCTCGTGGGCATTGCGGACCACTTCGGCGTGTCGCTGGATTATCTGGCCGGGCGGTCGGACCGGAGGGAAATGTAGAGGCGGTTTCCCGCCGTTCAGAGGAACCCGCTCCTGCAGGGGCGTGCGGCCCGTTTTTGGAGTCAGACATTGCGAATACTCCTTTCTCACGCTTCATAAAGCGTGAGAAAAATATAACACGCTTTACGGAGCGTGTCAAGGGGGATTTATGGAATTAAACGAGCGATTGCGGGAACTCCGCAAGGAACAAGGAGAAACCCAAAAGCAAGTGGCCGCCGCCATCGGGATTGGGGAGCGGCCCTACCAATACTTGGAGTCCGGCGAGCACCGGCCCAGCCTGGACACGTTGATCGCCCTGGCGGACCATTTCGGCGTATCGCTGGATTATCTGGCTGGCCGGTCGGACCGGAGGGAGTTGTAAAGGGCCGCCGTTCGGCGGCCTCGGGAATCTTTGCTCCCGCAAGGGGCTTGTCCAGCGGGATGCACCCCCATTTTCTTTTCGGTCTTGCCCGAAAAGAAAACGGGCCGTGCACGGTCCAAAAGAAAAGAACGCTTTTGGCCGCAACTCTGCACGGGCGTGCAAAGTTGCTGTACGGGGGTTGGCGTGAGATGGTGCCTGCGTGTTTGCGAGGACTGGCCAACGGGCGCGGCGGGGTGCGGTACAGGCTTGAACGCTGATTCCCGCGGCGTGGATGCGGAGGTCAACGGGGTGCAAGGACGCATTTGACCAGCTCCTCTTTCCGCGCGTTCCGCTTCGCTACGCGCTGCCCTGGCGGTCGTAGGGGCCGATGCCTTTATCGGCAGCTCCCGCGCGGGACAGCTAGCGGCAGCGAAAAGAGAAGCAGCTCCGTGCGATGACCACCCCGACGACCTCCGCACGATCCGCCACGGGACGGCAGTTGGAGAAATCGCAGAAGAGTATAGCGTGCCCGAAGGCCGGGCCAAATCGGCGCTTGCACCGATCCGCCGCCCCCCGTCGCGCGGAGGGCCACTGCACCGGAGCGCGCCAACGCTTTTCTCTTTGGACCGTGCACGGCCCGTTTCTCTTTTGGCACGACAAAAGAGAAACGGGGGGTGCATTGCCCAGCCATCAGCATGGCTGAATCCCCGTCCCATCGGGACGGTCACATCATAAGAAACAAACGAGGTAATATCAATGGGCAAACTATTTGGAACCGACGGCATCCGCGGCGTGGTGGGGGAGAACCTCACTGCCGACATGGCCTTCCGCGTGGGGCAGGCCGTGGGCACTGTTCTGATGGAGGACAAGGGCAGCCGCCCCACCGTGGTGATCGGCAAGGACACCCGCATCTCCTCCGACATGCTGGAGTCCGCGCTGATGGCGGGGCTCTGCTCCGTGGGCAGCGACGTGAAGCCGGTGGGCACCATCCCCACCCCGGCGGTGGCCTATCTCACCGTGCAGGAAAAGGCGGACGCGGGCATCGTGATCTCCGCCAGTCACAACCCCTATGAGCACAACGGCATCAAGGTCTTCAGCGGACAGGGCTACAAGCTCTCCGACAGCGTGGAGGCCCGGATCGAGGAGAAGATCCTCTCCCAGGAGCCCATGAAGCTCCGAACCCGGGGGGAGATCGGCCGCCGCCACCACGGTATGCGCCAGCTGAAGCGGGACTATATCGACTTCGTGGCCTCCACCATCGAGTCCGATCTGGCGGGGCTGAAAATCCTGGCGGACTGCGCCAACGGCGCTGCCAGCGCCACCGCGCCGGAGCTGTTCGGCCGCTTCAAGGCCCGGACGGACTTCATCCACCGGGACCCGGACGGGGTGAACATCAACAGCCACTGCGGCTCCACCCACCTGGAGGACCTGGCCGCCGCCGTGGTGCGGGGCGGCTATGACATCGGCGTGGCCTTTGACGGGGACGCGGACCGCTGCCTGCTGGTGGACGAGACCGGCGGCGTCATCGACGGCGACAAGGTCCTGGCGGTGTGCGCCCTGGACATGAAGCGCCGGGGAAAGCTCAACGGCAACGCCCTGGTGGCCACGGTGATGAGCAACCTGGGCCTCCACGAGTTCTGCCGGAACAACGGCATCGACCTGCTCTGCACGGATGTGGGCGACCGGAACGTGCTGGAGAAGATGCTGGAGCGGGACTACCGCATCGGCGGGGAGCAGTCCGGCCACACCATCTTCACCGATGTGGAGACCACCGGCGATGGTGAGGTGACGGCCCTCCAGTTCCTGCAGGTGCTGGCCCGGTCCGGGGAGAAAGCAAGTTCCCTTGTCAGCTGCTGCGCCGTCTACCCCCAGGTGCTGGTGAACGTGGAGGTGCCCCACAGCGGCGGCGTGAAGGAGGCCATTATGGCGTCCCCCGCGCTGGCGGAGGCCGTGAAGCGGGAGGAGGAGGCCCTCGCCGGCGCTGGCCGGGTGCTGGTGCGCCCCTCCGGCACGGAGGCCCTGATCCGGGTGATGGTGGAGGCCAAAACCACGCAGATCGCCCAGGCGGTGGCGGACCGGCTGGCAGATTTCATCAAATCGCAAAAAAAATAAAAATCTGTTTCTCGGATTTTTTTACAAATTGCTTGACATTTCACTGGATAGACAGGTATAATACGATATGTACAAATTTAGCGAGAAGACACCCCAGCCCCTGGACCAGTGCAGCGATGAAACGCTGTGCCAACTGGTTGCCGGCGGCAGCCGCGAAGCGGAGGAAGCTCTTGTGACGCGGTACAACCGGCTGGTCCGGACCTGCGCCCGCCCCTTCTTTCTGGTGGGCGGCGACAGCGAGGATCTGACCCAGGAGGGCATGGTGGGCCTCCTCAAAGCCGTTCGGGAGTATGACGCCTCCAAGGAGGCATCCTTCCGGACCTTCGCAGAAATCTGCATTCGTAACCGGCTGTATTCCGTCCTCCGCGCCGCGGCGCGGGATAAGCACATGGCTCTCAATCAGTCGGTCCCCTTGGATACACCCTTCTTTGACGCCAATTCCTACACCTCTGGTACCAGCGATCTGACTCAGCGCGATCCCGAAGCGTATCTCATCGACAGGGAACATACCGCTGCCCTCTTATCCGGTGTCCGGAAACAGTTGTCCGAGTTTGAAGCAAAGATTTTGGGGTACTATTTAGACGGTCTTTCATGCAGGGAAATTGCCGAGACGGTAGGCAAGCCCCCAAAGTCCGTGGACAACGCCGTGCAGCGCATTCGGCGCAAGGTGGCACGGCAGCTTCTTTCCGGCGATCTCAGCGGAAGCTGAACGCAATATATTTTTCTTTTCAAAGAGAGGGTAACATCATGTACGAAGACAAGACCTTAGTTTGCAAGGAGTGCGGCCAGGAGTTCGTGTTCACCGCCGGCGAGCAGGAGTTCTATGCCGAGCGCGGCTTCCAGAACGAGCCCCAGCGGTGCAAGGCCTGCCGTGACGCCCGCAAGAACGCGGCCCGCGGTCCCCGGGAGTATTTCACCGCTGTCTGCGCCGCCTGCGGCGGCGAAGCCCGCGTGCCCTTCGAGCCGAAGTCTGACCGTCCCGTGTACTGCAGCGAGTGCTTCGCCAAGATGCGGGACCAGCAGAGATAAACGAATCAATCCGTTTTGGTCTCTTGCAGAGGCGGCGCCCGGTGGGCGCCGCTTCTTCTTTTGCCGTGGGAGCCGGCCGCCGCGCCCCGCGCCGGGGAAACGGGAGGCATTCCGGAAAAATGTGCCGGTGCGGACGCCGAATCTCCACATTTCCAGGCTTTTCAAAGATTTTCTCTTGAAAAACATCGAAAACTAGAGTATAATACCCCTGCTGAATTTCAGATTAGAATTGGAGGAACCTCTGATGATCGAGATCAAGAAGGACACCATCATCGGTGACATTCTGGACGTGGCGCCTCAGACCGCGCCCATCTTCCTGTCCATCGGCATGCACTGCCTGGGCTGCCCCTCTTCCCGGGGCGAGACTGTGGAGGAGGCCTGCATGGTCCACGGCGTGGACTGCGACAAGCTGCTGGCCCTGGTGAACGAGGAAGCCAACAAGAAAGCGGAATGACCGGAACGGGACGCATACGGGAGACCGTATGCGTCCTCCTCCGACAGCCGGAACAGGAGGGCGCCATGGGAAAACATCTGGAACTGACGCCGCGCCTGCGGCAGATCGCCGCCTGGGTCCGCCAGGGTGCGCACCTCGCTGATGTTGGCACGGATCACGCCTATCTGCCCGTGTGGCTGACGCTGCAGGGCCGCGTGGCCTCTGCCATTGCCAGCGATCTGCGGCGCGGCCCCCTGGACCGGGCGCAGGAGACCGGCCGGCGCTACGGTGTGGGGGACCGGATCACCTTCCGCCTGGGCAACGGTCTGGCCGCCGTGGCGCCGGAGGAGTGCGACACCATCGTCATCGCCGGCATGGGGGGCGAGAACATCGCCCAGATTCTGGCCGGGGCACCCTGGACCGCCGACGGCCGCCACACCCTGCTGCTCCAGCCCCAGAGCCGGGCGGAGGCGCTGCGCCGCTTCCTGGCGGAGCACGGCTACGCCATAGCGCGGGAGGCGCTGGTGCGGGACCGGGGCTTTCTCTATCCCGTGATCGAGGCCGGGGCAGGGGAGATGCATCTCACGCTGGGCCGGCAGTGGGCCGGGGCGGACCTGCTCTACGACCCCCTGGGGGACCGCTACATCATCGAGAAGATCATCCAGCTCCAGGCGGCGGCGGCCGGGTCCAACCGGGCGTCGGCGCCAGAGGCCCGGGAACGGGGCGATTACGCCAGGGCCGTCATCACGGAGCTTCTGCAAATGAGGGAGGAGTGGCGCCATGCCAACTGTCCGGGAAATTGAACAGGCCCTGTTCCGACTGGCCCCGAAGGAGGGCGCCATGGACTGGGACAACGTGGGCCAGCTGCTGGGGGACCCGGAGGCGGAGGTCCGGCGGGTCCTGGTGGCCCTGGACATCACGGAGGCCGTGGCGGACGAGGCCATCGCGGAAAACTGCCAGCTGATTGTCAGCCACCATCCGGTGATGAACTGCAAATGGCTACCGGTGCAGACCGTCCGGCAGGACACGCCCCAGGGGCACCTGCTGCTGAAAATCCTGAGGAGCGGCCTGTCCGCCATCTGTATGCACACGAACCTGGATGTGGCCCCCGGCGGCGTCAACGACGCGCTGGCCGCCGCGCTGGGGCTGGAGGACCCTGGGCCGCTGGGGGACCCGGAGGGGCTGTGCCGGATGGGAACACTGGCAAGTCCTATGCCTTTACAGGAATTTGCAAAGTACGTCTGCCGGGCGCTCCAGGCCAACGGCGTCCGCTACGCCGGGGACAGCGGCCCGGTGCGGAAGGTCGCGGTGGGCGGCGGCGCCTGCGGCGACTATGAGGATGCGGCCATCGCCGCAGGGTGTGACGTGTTCGTGACCTCGGACCTCAGCTACCACCAGTTTTTAGACGCGGCAGGGAAGGGCATCCGCCTGATCGACGCGGGCCACTTCCCCACAGAGAATCCGGTGTGCACCGTGCTGGCAGAGTACCTGCGCGGCCGGTTCCCGGGCCTCACCGTCACCAAATCCGCCTCCCACCGGGAGGTCATCCAGTATTACGTAGAAGGAGAGTAATGTACCATGTCCGGACATTCCAAATGGCATAATATCCAAAAGACCAAGGGCGCGGCCGACGCCAAGCGCTCCGCCGCCTTCACCAAGATCGCCAAGGAGATCATCGTGGCCGTGAAAGAGGGCGGCGGCTCCGGCGACCCCAACAACAACTCCCGTCTGGCTACGGTCATCGCCAAGGCCAAGGCCGTCAACATGCCCAACGACAACATCAAGCGCACCATCGACCGGGCCCTGGGCTCCGGCAGCACCGACAACTACGAGGCCGTCACCTACGAGGGCTACGGCCCCGGCGGCGTGGCCGTCATTGTGGAGGCCCTGACCGACAACCGCCAGCGCACCGCGCCGGAGGTCCGCCACGCGTTCGACAAGTGCAACGGCAACCTGGGCGCCCAGGGCTGCGTCAGCTGGTCCTTTGACAAGAAGGGCGTCATCGTCATTGACAACGAGGAGGGCGAGCTGGACGAGGACACCGTCATGATGGACGCTCTGGAGGCCGGTGCCGCCGACTTTGAGGCCGACGGTCCCGCCCTGGAGATCACCTGCGACCCCGACGCTTTCAACGACGTGGTGAAAGCCCTGGAGGGGAAGGGCTACGCCTTCGCCAGCGCGGAGATCGAGATGGTGCCCCAGAACTACATCACCCTCACCGGCGAGGGAGACGTGAAGAACATGGAGAAGCTCATCGACATGCTGGAGGACAACGACGACGTGCAGAACGTCTGGCACAACTGGGATAACGACTGAGCATCGCTGGATAGAGAGAGGACGGGGAGACCCGTCCTCTTTTCGTCCTCTGGAATATTCAACAAAACTTTTCTTTTGTGCAAAAACGCCGGAGAGGCGGGCCTGACCGGTCCCCCTTACCATAAGCATAACCATCACCATCACCATTCCCCTTACGCTGACCCTTACCATAGCGGGAGAATTTTACAAAATCCTCCCGGAGATTGCATAGAGCCGTGCATCAGATGGGGAGGGGACGCCTTTTCTTGAGAGGAGTGTTTTTTCGTTGGCAGAGGAACACAAGAAGAGTTTTATGCTGTATTTCGATAATTTTCCCTGTGTGGCGGCGCTGGACGCGGAGCAGCGGGGGGAGCTGCTGCTTCTGCTGTACCGCTATGCCATGGCGGCGGACAAGGCTCCCACGGATCCGGAGGAGGTTTTGCGGCAGCACCCGGGCTTGAGGGAGGAGACCCGCATGGCCTACCGGTTTCTGGCGGAGACCATTCGGCGGGATACAGAGAAGTGGAAGGAAAAGCAGCGGCGCTACCAAGAGGCGGCGGCGCGGCGGCAGGGGGATGGGGCGATGATCTCCCGGAAGGCCCTGGAACAGGCCGCGCCCAAGGATTACAGCGACATCCGGAAGTACCTGCGGGACGTCTCTACCGCTGGTCGGTTGCCAAAATCGGACCCATAGGGTAGACTGAGGGCGAGGTGATACACGTGAACAAGGAGCGGCTGGGCGATTTCATCGGCAGCGAGCGGAAAAATCTGGGCCTGACCCAGCGGGATCTGGCGGCGCGGCTGCATGTGACGGACAAGGCCGTCAGCAAGTGGGAGCGGGGGCTGAGCTACCCGGATGTGACGCTGCTGGAGCCCCTGGCGGCAGCCCTGGACCTGACGGTGGAGGAGCTGATGGCCTGCCGGAGGCAGGCGGCGAAAGGAGCGGAGGAGACCATGCAGAGCTTGTTGGATATCTCCCGTGACAGCGTGCGGCAGGAGCGGCGGCGCTCCTGGCAGCGGCTGGCGGCGGTGCTGGTGCTGCTGGCAGTGACTGCAGCCGTGGTGGCGTATACGCAGATCGTGGTGACGGAGGAGGGGTATTACAGCATCGTTCTGAAAGAGACTGTGAATGGCAGGAACTGTGTCTATGTGGAGGACCGTGGACACCTGATCCGGCTGAAGTGCGGGGAGGATGTGGACTTTGATGCCCTCACGCTGCGGGACGAGCGGGGAGATACCATTTCCTATCAGATGGACTTTCAATGGAACCGGCTGACCCGCACTGGTACGGTGTCTGCCTGTGAGGACACCGGCGTCACCGTTCTGGGAGGTGTCATGGATGTCACCTATGAGGGGGATTCCGGCAGCGTGCCGCTTCTCTTCGGCTATACCAGCGTCCAGTATCTCCGGGACGGGTATTACCCGGACCCCTACGCAGAGTCCGAAAATCTGGTGTTTTTATGTGACGTCCGGTTTTGGCCCTATCATCCGGAGGAGCCGGACCCCACCGGCATCAACACCCGGGCAATCCTGGAAGTGGAGGACTGCATCAACGCCGAGGCGCTGGACGTGGATGGGGACGGAGCGCTGGAGGTGGCCGTCCGCACCCGCTGGCCGGAGAAGCCGTACACCGTCTACGACTATGTGGATGGAGAGATTGTGGAGTCATGGCCGGACACCCTGCCGGAGGAGATTTTGGAACAGATGTGGGCCCCGTGGGAAGGGCTATGAGAGGTGCTGCCTATGGAATCTCCTGCGCCCCCCTCTGAGAGCGGCGGGTGGGGTCTCCTTCCACCCGGAGGCGGGGAGCCAGCATCTGGCCTTTCACAGCCGGGAGCGGGTCCTCCGCTGCATCGACCAGTACACCGCGCGGCAGTACCGGCATCAATCGGGACAAAAAGAGGCCCTGGCTTTCGCCAGGACCTCTTCTTGTACGAGCAAGACTGTAAGCCGGGTTCTGTATCAAACAGTCATCTATCTCGACGTACCGTCGCCGGTACGCTCCAGCCACCCCGGGAGCGGCCGGGCCAGCCTTGGGGGTCGGACCCCCTGCTCCCATACCGGTGTTGCTCCGGATAGAGTTTACAGCATCGGACAGTCTCCAGCCGATGGGTGAGCTCTTACCTCGCCTTTCCACCCTTACCGACAGAGCTACTCTCTGTCGGTAAGGGTGGCTTGCCGCTCCCCGCGGGAGCGGCCGCTGCGGCGGGCTGATTGCAATTAGGAAGAGGGACCCTTCGTCCCTCTTCACACAACACCCCTGCGCCGTTCCGCGCGGAAGCGATTGCGCTGTTCGGGGAAGTTTCCCTCGCCCCGCTCCGCGGGGCATCGCGTTCAGCCGTCGCTGGTTCCCTGACCGATACAGAGTAACTCTGTCGGCGGTATATCTCTGTTGCACTTTTCCTGAAGTCGCCTTCGGCGGGCGTTACCCGTTATCCTTGCCCTGTGGAGCCCGGACTTTCCTCACGACCGGCCTTTCGGCCTGGCCGCGCGACTGTCTGTCTTACTCGCCTGTCTATTTTAGCGGAATCCGACGGGATTGTCAACGCCTGGCCGCAATGCGGCCTCCACATCGGCGGAAGTCGCCAGGGCCTTCCGCTGAAAATACCGGATGGCCCGCAGAGCGCAGTTAGGTCCCGGCTTCATGGCCCCGCAGCCCCGGGAGAAAAAGTCTGGGAAGGAGAGGGGCGTGGTTGTATTTTTTTCCGATCTGCGGTATAATTTCCTTGTCTGTCAATCTCTGCCGCCCAGCGCGGCGTTAGGAGCGTACCCATGAAGTTTGAGGAATATCTGGACTCTCTGCGGAACAAGTCCGTGGCCGTCATCGGCATCGGCGTCAGCAACCGGCCCCTGATCCGGCTGCTGCTGGAGCGGGGCATTCCCGTCACCGCCTGCGACAAAAAATCCCGGGAGGCCCTGGGGCCCCTGGGGGACGAGCTGGAGCAGCACGGCTGCCGCCTGCAGCTGGGGGAGGACTACCTGAAGGACCTGACGGCGGACGTGATCTTCCGCACCCCCGGCCTGCGGCCCGACGTGCCGGAGCTGGCGGCGGCGGTGGCGCGGGGCAGCGCCCTCACCAGCGAGATGGAGGTCTTTTTTCAGGTCTGCCCCTGCGAGATGATCGCCGTCACCGGGTCCGACGGCAAGACCACGACCACCACGATCATCGCAAAGCTCCTGGAGGCCGCCGGGCGCACCGTCCACCTGGGGGGCAACATCGGCCGCCCGCTGCTGTGCGACACGCCGGACATCGCGCCAACGGATCTGGCGGTGCTGGAGCTCAGCTCCTTCCAGCTGATGACCATGGACCGGAGCCCCCGCATCGCCGTTATGACCAACCTGTCTCCCAACCACCTGGATGTCCACAAGAGCTACGGAGAGTATATCGCTGCCAAGGAAAATATCTTTACACACCAGACAGTCCGGGATATTGCCGTCTTTAATGCCGACAACGAGGCCACGGTCCGCTGCGCCGAAAAGGCCCCGGGCCGGGTGCGGTGGTTCTCCCGCCGGAAGGAGGTGGCGGACGGCGTGTTCCTCCGGGGTACCTCTATCGTCTGCCGGGGGCCGCAGGGCGAGCGGGTAGTGCTGGACACCGCCGACATCAAGCTCCCCGGCGTCCACAACATCGAGAACTACATGGCCGCCGTCGCCGCCGTGGACGGGATGGTCCCAGACGAGGCCATCCGGGCCTTCGCCCGCACCTTCGGCGGCGTGGAGCACCGGATCGAGCTGGTCCGGGAGCTGGACGGCGTCCGGTGGTACAACGACTCCATCGCCTCCAGCCCCAGCCGCACCATCGCCGGGCTCCGGTCCTTTCCGGAAAAGGTCCTTTTGATCGCCGGGGGCAAGGACAAGGGCATCTCCTATGACGCCATCGGTCCGGAGATCAACGAGCATGTGAAGGCCCTGATCCTCTGCGGCGCAACCGCCGGGGTGATCCGGGCCGCCGTGGAGAAGGCCGCCAACTTCACCGGCCTGCCCATCACGGAGGTGGACAGCTACCAGTCCGCCGTGGCGCTGGCCCGTGAGACGGCGCGGCCGGGGGATGTGGTGCTGCTGTCCCCGGCCAGCACCTCCTTTGACCGGTTCGCCAACTTCATGGAGCGGGGCCGGGTCTTCAAGGATCTGGTGAACGCTCTGAAATAAGGCCAGGCCGCCCCCGCATACAATGGCGGGAAGGGGGCGTGATGGCCATGATCTGGCGCGGATTTTACTTCTACCGCCGGCGGATGGACCGCCGGCGGGTGCTGCGGGCCCTGGCGTTTCTGCTGATGGCTCTGGCGCTGACGGTGCTCTTCATCGCCGCCACCCAGATGCGGCCTCTGCTGGAGAGCATGGCCACCACCCGGGTGTCCAACACCGTTACCCGCATCGTCAGCGAGGCCGTGTATGAGGCCATCGAGAAGGGCGAGCTGCAGTACGACGGCCTGGTGTCCTTCGAGAAGGACACGGAGGGCCACATCACCGCTGTGCAGAGCAACATGGCGGCCTTCAACCACCTGCAGGCGGAGATTCTGGACACGGTCCTGACCCGCATCAGCCAGGTGCCCACCGGGGACCTGTCCATCCCCATCGGCAGCCTGACGGGTTCGACGCTGCTGGCGGGACGGGGGCCCCGCATCACCGTGCGGATGGAGTCCGTGGGGTCGTCGGAGGCGAACTTCCGCAACGCCTTCACCTCCGCCGGCATCAACCAGACCAAGCATCAGATCATCCTGACGGTGGATGTCTCCGTCAGCGTTCTGCTGCCGGGGTTCCGCACCGCCACCAAGGTGTCCAATTCCTTCATCGTGGCGGAGACGGTGATCGTAGGCACGGTGCCGGACACCTACACCTATTTCTCCACAGATCCGGATACGTACGAGGAGGATCTGAAAGACTACATTCTGAACAACAGCTGAGAAGGGAGCACACCCTATGGACTACCGCGAGGAAATGAAGCAGCTGCGGGACTTTTTGAACCAGCAGAGCTATCTGTACTATGTTCTGGACGCGCCGGTGATCCCGGACTACGAGTACGACCGGCTGAACCGGCGCCTGGAGGAGCTGGAGGCGGAGCACCCGGAGGAGATCACCCCGGACTCCCCCACCCAGCGGGTGGGCGACAAGATCCTGGAGGGCTTTGAGACCTACGAGCACCCGGTACCCCTGGAGAGCCTCCAGGATGTGTTCAACGCAGAGGAGGTCTCGGAGTTCCTGGATCGGATGCGGGAGGCCCTGGGGGACGACGCCGCCTACTCCGTGGAGCCCAAGGTGGACGGCCTGTCCGTGGCCCTGGAGTATCGGGACGGCGTGTTCGTCCGGGGCGCCACCCGGGGCGACGGCCGGGTGGGGGAGGACGTGACGGAGAACCTCAAGACCATCCGCGCCATCCCCATGCAGCTGCCGGAGAAGCTGCCCCGGCTCATCGTCCGGGGCGAGGTCTATATGTCCCGGGCGGTGTTCGCGGAGATCAATGCCCGCCGGGAGCTGGAGGGCAAGCCCCTCATGGCCAATCCCCGGAACGCCGCCGCCGGGTCCCTGCGGCAGCTGGACCCCAAGATCTGCGCGGAGCGGAAGTTGGATATCCAGGTGTTCAACCTCCAGCTGGCGGAGGGCAAGACCTTCCAGAACCACTCGGAGACCCTGGACTACATGGCCTCCCAGCACTTCAAGGTGATCCCCCACAAGACCCTCTCCGACCCGGCGGAGATTCAGGCGGAGATCGACCGGATCAACGAGGAGCGGATGGACTACCCCTTCGACATCGACGGGGCGGTCATCAAGAGCGACCACCTGGCGGACCGGGAGCGGCTGGGCTCCACCGCCAAGTTCCCCAAGTGGGCGGTGGCCTTCAAGTACCCGCCGGAGAAGAAGTTCTCCGTGGTCCAGGACATCGTGGTGCAGGTGGGCCGCACCGGCGTGCTGACGCCCAAGGCGGTGCTGTCCCCGGTGCGGCTGGCGGGCACCACCGTCACCAACGCCACCCTCCACAACCAGGACTTCATCACCGAGAAGGACATCCGCGTGGGGGACACTGTGCTGGTGCAGAAGGCGGGGGAGATCATCCCGGAGATTTTGAGCGTGGACTTCGACAAACGCCCGGAGGGCACGGTGCCCTACACGCTGCCGGACGCCTGCCCGGTGTGCGGCGCCCCGGTGGTCCGGGACGAGGACGGCGCGGCCCTGCGCTGCACCGGCGCGGAGTGCCCGGCCCAGCTGCTGCGGAACCTCACCCACTTCGCCAGCCGGGACGCCATGGACATCGACGGCTGCGGTCCGGCGGTGATCCAGCAGCTGATCGACTCCGGGCTGATCTCCAACGCCGCGGACCTGTACAGCCTCCACGCCGCGGACGTGGCCAAGCTGGACCGGATGGGGGAGAAGTCCGCGGAGAACCTGATCCGGGCCATTGAGAACTCCAAGGCCAACGACCTGAGCCGCCTGCTGTACGGCCTGGGCATCCGGCAGGTGGGGGAGAAGGCCGCCAAGACCCTCGCCGCCCACTTCGGCTCCATGGACGCGCTGATGGCCGCCACAGAGGAGGCGCTGACGGAGATTCCCGACGTGGGCGGCATCACCGCCCGGTGCATCGCGGACTACTTCCGGGGCGACCAGGCGAAGGACCTGATCCGCCGCCTGAAAGAGGCGGGGGTGAATATGGAGAGCACCGCCCAGCCCACCGGGGACCTGCTGGCGGGATTGACCTTCGTCCTGACCGGCGAGCTGGAGTCCGCCTCCCGCAAGGAGGCCGGGGAGAAGCTGGAGGCTTTGGGGGCCAAGGTGTCCGGGTCCGTGTCCAAAAAGACCGGCGCCGTGGTGGCCGGAGAGGCCGCGGGCAGCAAGCTCCGCAAGGCCCAGGAGCTGGGGGTGCCGGTTCTCAGCGAGGAGCAGTACCGGGTGCTGGTGGACGAGGTCCCCGGCGACAAGGCGGAAATCCTGGCCCTGCTGGGCCGGGACGAGGCGGCAAAAGAAGCGGAATAAACAGGGAAGCGGGGGCTCACGCCCCCGCTCTTTCGGCTTGTGTGCAGGCTGCGCTGCGATGCGTGCCCGGCGGGCGTACTGTCAGCAGGGGTCATCGATCTGGATCATGAATTTTGTGACGTATTCCTCCGGGCTGGAGATCGCAAATTCGTTCAATCCAAGCTCGTAGGCAAAGCCCGTCAGTGTCAGATGCTGCCGGCGGGCATAGTCGATCATTTTTTGGTACATGGCGGGCGCCTTGTCCCAAGGTCCCTTCTGATAGCCGCAAAGATACCGCCCCGCCGGCCTGACGAACGTATGCGGACCGGATGCGCTGCCGGACGAATAGGTAAACAGCCCGTCGTATGTTTCAAAGGACCCGGCGGTGACTTTGTCCAGGGAGAGGAAGCTCCCGATTCCCATGCGTATCTGCTCAATGCCCCATTGACTTTTCAAATCGGTAAAAAGCCGGGATAAATCGTCTCCGGAAAAATCATACGGCAAAACAGAAATTTTGACCGCGCCGCACTCCTCGACCCTGATTTCCTCATCCGGCAGGCCCTCGCAAAGACGCACCAGCGCTTTTTTGGTCTTCAGTATGTTCCGCGCGCGCTTCAGCCTTCGTATCTCCAGATCGATTTCCGCCTCTTTCCGATCTGCGATCTGCAAAAACTTTTCCGGAGCAGGATGCTTACAGTAGTCCGCAATTTCCGCGATGCTCATATTCAACTCTTTCAGCATACGGATATACTCAAAAACAATGCTCTGTGATGCGTCGTAATAGCGGTAACCGTTTTCCCCCTTTTGGCAGGGGGAAAACAGGCCGATGTCGTCATAATAATGCAGCGTTCTCCGATTGACACCGTGCAGTTCCGCAAACTGGGCGGTGGTCATTTTTACAGTGTTTTGCCTCATCACAAAATAGCTCCTTTTCCGGTATTGACATTACAGCTGCTGTAAGGACTATTATACGGGGTATCCGAGACCAATACCAGGGGGAATATCATGGAGATGCAAATCAGAGAATATCAGAAACAGGACTTTCAGCCCTTAAAGGAAATCATCCGAAGCACGTGGCACTATGATGAGTTCAGCAGTCCCGAAACGGCTTCCAGGCTGGCGGAGGTTTTTCTGCGCAGTTGCCTGACAAATTACACCTTTTCACAGGTGGCCGTACTTGACGGAACTGCGGCAGGGATCATTTTGGTAAAGAACATCAAGGATCACAGATGCGCCCTCTCTGCCAGATTTCAGCAAATCCTGTCCATTGTGAAGCTGTATGCGTCCAAAGAGGGAAGGGCAGTCTCTCAAATCTTCCAAAACGTCAATGAGATCGATGAGCAATTGCTGCGCGGCTGCAAAAAGACCTATCCGGCGGAATTGGCTCTGTTTGCTGTCCGTTCATCCTGTCAGGGAAAGGGCATCGGCAAAAAGCTGTTTCATTCCGCGCTTGCCTATTTGAAGCAGCAGGGATTGGATGAATTCTACCTGTTTACAGATACCAGCTGCAACTACGGCTTTTATGAACACCAGGGCATGTGCCGCCGCGGCCAGAGAGAGCATCTTTTCCAGATAAACGGGCAGACCGTAAGCATGAATTTCTTTCTTTATGACCGCGCAACGGTATTTCATGACGCTGCGGGCTGCAATTTTTGAAATTGTATTAACTGCATAAAAAATAATTGTTTTTTTGTGCAGTTCATCAATATTCTGGAGCGAGTCACTCCGAAACATTATCCAGTTCGGCCATAGACACCGGCGGCTCCGCGTGGTATCTTTGTTAAGCACCAGCCGGGAAGGCTGGGAGTCTGATACAGAAAGGATGTGTTTCCCATGCGACTGCGTTCCGAAGCGGACGTGCAGGAGTTCCTGGACGCCGTCAGCCAGTGCGGCGGCGACGTGTACCTGAAGAGCCCGGAGGGAGACATTTTTAATTTGAAATCCTCCATGTCCCGGTATATCGCCATCGGCCGCCTCATCGAGGAGCAGGGCGATACCCTGGAGCTCTTTGCCGACCGGAAGGAAGACCAGGCCCGGCTCATGCCCCTGGTGGAAGACCTGATGAAGAACGGGGACTGAGTCCCCGCAAAAAGCGCCCGCCCCGGGAGATCGGGGCGG
>NZ_KI271752.1:0-10211 GCF_000469445.2 Oscillibacter sp. KLE 1745
ATCTGCCGGCCGCTGCTGCGAAAAACCACCGGCTTCGGCCGGTGGTTTTCTGTCTGTGTGGGGCGCTCAGGCACCCTCCGGTTCTCCCGGCGCCGGGGGGCCATCCGGAGTGGGGGCGTCCGCGTCCTTTTGATCCGCCTCTTCCAGCGCCTGCTGGAGATAGTCCTGCTCCGCGGTCTTTTTGCTGGGGACAAAGCCCTGGGCGGCGCTCTTCCGGCGGCCCTTGCTGCGGGCGAAGAAGAAGCCGGAGAGGGAGAACACAACGGCACCGATGAAATTCACAAATAGGTCCTTCATGGTGTCGATGATGCCAATATCCAGGTAGCCGCCCAGTCCCAGGCTCTCTCCGTTGATGACCACGTCCTGGATATCCGGAATCGTCACCACCTTGTTGGAGAGCGTGGGATCCAGGGAGACGGAGTGGATGGCGTGGATGACCGTGTCCTTCTGCATGTCCGTGCCCAGGAAGAAGTCCATGCCGAATTCAAAGAACTCCCACAGGACCCCGATAGTCATGGAGAAGCAGAAGGCCACCAGGGCCAGGAACGCCGGGGACAGATGGAAGGTGATCCGGTCATCGTCGTTCAGCAGCATCACCATGGAGAAGCCTACCGCCGCGGCCAGGAAGCCGTTGATGGTGTGGAGCATGGTGTCCCATCCGGGGATCACGACATAAAAGGCGTTGACCTCACCCAGAATTTCTGCCGCAAAGATGAAGCAGAAAATGGTGATCTCCAGGGGCGGCGGCAGCTCGATCCGCAGCTTCACCTGGATCCAGCTGGGCACGTAGAGCAGCAGAAGCGTGAGAATGCAGAAGAAGGCGCCCTCGTAGTTGGCCAGCATGATCTGCCGCACCAGCACCACCAGCACCAGAATCCGCAGGATGGAAAAGACGATGAAGGAGCTTTTGTGTTCCCGCAGCTCCCGCGCCATGGCCTCCTGAAATGCCTTTTTATACTGCTTCTTTTCTTTCTTTGTCGACTTCAATGGGTTACCTCCTTCGGTCGGTCCGGTTCTTCAAAAATCGGCAGGGCGCCCTCTTGCTCGGCAAGGGCCACATCGGCCCGGGAGCGGAGGGTCCAGTAGGCCATCCGCATCCCAAATTTGCGGCACAGCCGCACTGCCGGCTTTTCCCGGTCTCCGAACCGGTAGGCCACAAAATCCGGCCGGGTGAATGCATTGTAGAAGAGATTCGTCAGCGCCAAGCGGTTCCAGGGACCCTGGCCGGATGGATGGCGGTGGAAATCCTGGGACAGCTGGCCCCGCAGCACCGACGGCCGGTGGCGGCGCAGCCACCGCAGCGGCCGGGGGTCAAAGCTCTCCACACAGTAGTCTATGGAGAAGCGGTCCAGGCAATCCACCGTATCCCGGGCCAGCGCCGCGGCGCCGTGCCGGTCGGTCTTCAGCTCCACCACCAGCGGCGCCCGTCCGGCAAACAGGGGGAGCACCTCCTCCAGAAGAGGGATGTGTTCCTCTGAGCCTGCCAGCCGGAGAGCGGCAAGCTCCTCCGCGGTTTTTTCCGCCACCCGGCCGGGAACGCCGCACATCCGCTCCAAATCCCCGTCGTGGATCACCACCAGGCGTCCATCCCGGGTCAGATGGACATCCAGTTCGGCGCCGTATCCGGCCTCCGCCGCCCGGCGGAAGGCCGCCAGGGAGTTCTCCGGCACGCCGGGGCCGTGGAGGCCCCGGTGGGCGTACCGAAAGCCCTCCAGCTTTTCCCAGCCAGGACCATCCCGCCGGCCGTGGAGCAGGAACCAGACCAGCAGGTATCCAAGCCCGGCCAGGGCAGCTGCCGCAGCAGCGGCTGCCGCTAAAATCAGCAGCAATTCGACCATAAACACCTCCGCCAAATCCGGGCATCGGGGAGCGGACCGCCCCGGGATGGACCGCAGATTCCTTCAAACAAAATAAAGAATACCACAAAGCCGGCCCGCTGACAAGCGGGCCGGCTTTGTGAAATGCCCGGCGGCATCAGATTTGCGCCTTCTTTTTCTCCAACAGGCAGAGCACGCAGGCTGCCAAAACGGCGCCCAGCAGCGCGATGTCCATTACGCGTCCCCCGTTCTCTTGCTGAGTCGGATGCACTCAAGGGCATAGACAGTTTGCATCGCGCCCCACACCGCCAGCACCGCCGCGATGGGCAGCAGACCGAAGTCAAACACAAAGTTCAGGATCAGCAGGGCCACCCACAGGAAGATGCAGACCTTGGTCCCCACCATATAGGCCCGGTAGCAGGCCTGGCCGATCTGGGCCCGCTCCGCCTCGTCGCAGCTGTCCATCCAGGTCTTCTGGAATTTCATGTCGTAAACGCTGCCCCGCTTCTCCGGATTGATCCGGCGCTCCAGGTCTACGATCTTCTGCTGGAGCACCACCAGCACCGCCACAGACGCCAGAAAGAGGATCAGGTCCGGCAGAAAGCGGTCGTAGATGATGGAGGCGGCGAAGAAGAAAAAGTCCAGGATTATCACCAGCCCCGTCAGCAGCAGAGCCCAGCTCAGCTGCTGCTCCGCCGCGTCCATGGCGTCCTCGTCCTCCCCATCCCAGGCGGCAAAGCGCCGTTTGGCGGCGGCATAGAGGTACCAGCCCGCCCCCAGCAGCACCACGGCGCTGCCGACGATGCCCCAGGGCGCACACACCGCCAGCACCCGGTCCAGGGCCTGCCGCACCGTCTCCGCCACGCCAGCGGCCCCAGCCACACCGGTGAAAAAGCCCAGCACGCCGCCCAGCAGCCCGAACAGCAGAATTGTCAGCAGGTATTTGGGCAGCGCCCTGCGGTTGTCCCGCCTCACGTTATCGCTCATGGCATTCATCCTCCTGATAGGTAAAAATGTCCTCCACGGTCACACCGCAGATCCTGGCAAGCTTCAGCGCCAGCGTCACCGAGGGGGAGTAGTCCCCCCGTTCGATCTGGCTGATGGTCTGGCGGGAAACACCCGCCAGGGCGCCCATCTCCTGCTGGTTGACCCCCAGCCGGGCCCGGTGCTCCTTCAGCCGGTTGTACAGCGGCATCCGCTCATCCCCTTTCCTGACAATGATCCGAGTCAAAATGACAATTATTCTTGTCAAATATAGCATAGCACTGACAAGGATTCTTGTCAATAAAAAATTGAATCTGCGCACAAAAACCGGCCGCCCAATTTGGACGGCCGGTTTTTGAACAGATGTAGGGCGGCGGAAAGAACGCTCACTGCCGGGAGGGTGGGGGAGGCGGGTCCCGCCATTTCTCCGGTGGGACTGCCTTGCTCACCAGCCGGTTTTTCACATAGCTGCGGAACAGGGCGTAGATCACGGAGCACAGCGGGATGAAGAACAGCATCCCTGTGATCCCCATGAGCTTGCCGCCCAGAGTGACGGCGGCCAGCACCCAGATGGAGGGCAGCCCCACGGAGGAACCCACCACATGGGGGTAGATCAGGTTTCCCTCGATCTGCTGGAGCACCAGGAACAGCACGATGAACCACAGCGCCTTCCAGGGATCGTCGATGGCGATGAGCAGTGCGCCCACAGCGCAGCCGATAAAAGCCCCCACAATGGGGATCAGGGCGGTCAGGGCGATCAGGACGCCCACCAGCAGGGCGTAGGGCATCCGGAAGATGGTCATGGCCGCGACGAACAGCGTGCCCAGAATGCAGGCCTCCAGGCACTGGCCGGAGAGGAAGCTGGAGAAGGTCCGCCCGGACAGCCGCAGGACGTCCAGCGTCCGGTCGGCCTGCCGCAGGGGCAGCAGGCCGTAAATCACCTGGCGGCCCTGGCGGCCCAGCTTCTCCTTCTGCAGCAGGACATAGAAGGAGAAGATCAGGCTGATGACAAAGGTGCTGACACCGCTGACCACACCGCCGATGAACCCACCGGAGGAGACAATCCCGGCCCCAATTGCCTTGGCGATCTCCAGAGCCTTGGCAGAAAGCTCCTGCCATTGGATCTCCTCCTGCAGCTTCATCAGCTGCTCCTCCAGTAGAGGCCACAGGTCCTGCAGGTTCTCCGCCAGGGCGGTGAGCTGGTGCTCCAGTCGCTGGAAGGCGGCAGGAATCTCCCGAATGATGGACATGACTGCATCTGCGATGCCCGGGCCGATCACCAGGCCAGCCAGGGCCAGCACACCGATCACCGCGACCAGGGTCAGCACCAGGGCCAGGGGGCGGCGGAGCTTTGCGCCCTTCCGGTTTCTGGGGAACAGGTGCCGCTCGATGGCCCGCATGGGCACATTCAGGATAAAGGCCAGGGCGCCGCCCAGCAGAAACGGCGCCAAAATCCCAAGCAGCCAGCCCAGCGCCGCCAGGACTGCATCCAGGCGCTGCAGTGCGCAGTAAAACGCCACACCGCCGCAGACCACCAGCAGAAGTCCTTTGATCTTCTGTTTGTTCCATTCCATGAACGGTAAACTCACTTTCCGGCCCGGAGGGCCTGTCTCAACGGGCTTCCTGCTCCTTCCGATACTGGGCGGCAGCTTCCAGATACTCCTCCATGGCCGCCCGGTTGCCTTCGATCTCCTCCGGCTTCAGGGGCCGCACCACCTTGGCGGGGCTGCCCAGGATCATGGACCCGTCCGGGGCGTCCATTTTTCCGGTGACCAGGGCCCCGGCACCCACGATACAGTCGCTGCCGATCTTCGCGCCGTTGAGGACAATGGCCCCCATGCCGATCAGGGTGTTGTCCCCCACTGTGCAGCCGTGGACGATGGCCCCGTGGCCGATGGTGCAGCCCCTGCCCACCACCGTCTCCTCGTGGAGGATGGCCCCGTCCTGAATATTGGTGTCCGCTCCCACGGTGATGGGGCCCATGTCCCCCCGCAGGACCGCACCGTACCAGATGCTGACGCCCTTTGCCAGCCGCACGTCTCCGGTGACGGAGGCGCCCTCCGCAATCAGCACGTTCTCGTCAGTCTTTCTCAGCTCGTATGTCATGGTCTCTCCTCTTTCTCTCTGATTTCAGATCTCCGGGGCGAAGTTGCCGTCCACGAACACTGGGATTTCCTTTCCGTCGTGGGTAATACCCAGGATGTTCAGGTCCGGCGTGCCCACCATGAAGTCCACGTGGGTGATGGAGTCGTTGAGGCCCCGGGCCTTCAGCTCGTCCTTGCTCATGGCCTGGCCGTCCTTGAGGCAGGGATAGGCCTCGCCGAAGGCGATGTGGCAGGCCGCATTCTCGTCGAACAGGGTGTTGTAGAACAGGATCTTCTGGTTGGAGATAGGGCTGTCATAGGGCACCAGGGCCACCTCGCCGAAGTAGCTGGCCCCTTCATCCACAGTGACGGCGGCCTTGAGGGCCTCCTCCCCCTGTTCCGCGTGAACCTCCACGATCTTCCCGTCCTTCACCACAAAGTGGAACTTGTCAATGATGGTGCCGTTGTGGGACAGGGGCAGGGCGGAGTAGACCACGCCGTTGACGCCGGTCTTCAGGGGAGAGGTGAAGACCTCCTCCGTGGGGATATTGGCGATATAGGTGCGGCCAGACAGAGTCACGTCGTTACCCGCCTCCCAGATGTGGTCCTCCGGCAGTTCCACAGTCAGGTCCGTGCCCAGGGAGTTGGTGTAGTGGAGGGACTTGAAGTTCAGCTGGTTCAGCTTCTCCACCCGATGGGCCAGGGTCTCGATATGCCGGTGCCACTTGTCTACGCACCTGCCGTCGCCGGTAATGCGCACGGCCTGGAAGATGGCCTCCCACAGTTTGTCTATTGCCTCGCTCTCCGCAAGATCCGGGAACACCTTCTTCGCCCAGCTGGGGATGGGGATGGAGGCGATGCACCAGGGGAAGCCGCCGCACATCTGGAGACGGTCGAAGTCCTTCAAGGCCCTCCCGCTGGCCTGCTGGGCCCGGACGATCCGGCTGTGGTCCACGCCCTTGAGGTTCTCCGGATCGCTGGCGGAGATGGCCAGGTACGCCGCCCCCTCCAGGGCGTAGTCGTTGTAGAAGTGCCGCCGCCACAGGGGCACGGTGTCGAACACCTCGTCAGCCGCATGGAGGTACTTCATCCGGCCCAGTTCATCGTCGCCCCAGTTCATCACCACCTCCCGGCAACCGGCCTGATAGGCCTCCGCCGCACAGAGACGGGCGAAAAAGGCGCACTCCACAGGCGAGGAGATCACCAGCGGCTGCCCCCTCTGGATATTCAGGCCCACCCGCACCAGCAGCTGGGCGTATTCCGTCAGTTTTTCTTTCATGGATTCCATTTGATTCCATCCTTTCCAAGGGTTTCCTCACCCAGAGAATATTGTAGAGCATCTCTCCCGTAAAGTAAAGCGGGGGCCGCCGGGATTCAAAAATCGTTTACGATTCCCCCGCCCGGTCCTTTCGCAGGGAGATCAGCGTGGCGTTCAGCTCCGCCCCCATGATGAGGGTCACGGCGGTCATATACAGCCAGATCAAAAGGGCGATGGCCGTGCCGATGGAGCCGTACAGCAGGGAGTAGTCGGCAAAGTTCTCCACGTATGTGGAGTACAGCCAGTTCAGCGCCAGCCAGGCCCCCAGGGCCGCCATAGTGCCGGGCCAGATGTTCCGCCAGGGCTGGCGGCCGTCCTGAGACAGTGCGTACAGGAAGAACAGGGCGAAATACCCTGCCACCGCCGCCACCGGGAACCGCAGCTTCGCCCACAGCACCGCCCAGAACCGGGGCAGGCCGAAGCTGTCCACGGCGTAGAGCAGCAGCCGGTCTCCCACGGACATCAGCGTCAGGGTCAGGGCGATGGTGGCGATCAGCACCGCCGTGTACAGCAGCGTTTTCACCAGCTGGGGCAGCGCGCCCCGGGGCGGGCCCAGGTGATAGGCGATCCGCACGGAGCGCATCAGCGTGTTGGTGGCCCGCATGGGGAAGTACAGGGAGAAGAACAGGCCAAACAGCAGCAGCTTCACACTGGGGTTCCGGCCCACATAGGTGAGGTACACCCCGATGAAGGACACGATCTCCCGGGGCAGGAACTCCTGCACCGCGGCCAGAATGGCATCCACGTCCAGCTGCAGCAGGCCCAGCAGGGAGCTGACAAAGATCAGCAGGGGAAAGATCATGAACAGCAGGTAAAACGCCAGAGCCGCTCCCTGCATCCCCACATTGTGGCGCAGATACCGCTGCACCAGCAGATAGATGCCCCGCAGAAAGCGGTTTTGGGGCAGCTCCATCCAGGCTCGCCTTTGCACGCAGGCCACCTCCTCTCCGTGTGCATCCATAGTATGCACAGAATACCACCGATCTGTTCCGCAGCGGTGCAGAATTCTGTCGGGCGGCAGAGACTCACTCCCAAGTCTGCCAGATTTCCGGATGGTAGCCCACCGTGGCCTCCCTTCCATTGCGGACGATGGGGGTCACGAACAGCTCCGGGTGTTCCAGCAGCTTCTCCTCCCGGGCGTCCGGGGTGATATAGGCCATGTACAGGTCCTCATAGGCCCGGCATTTCGTGTTCACCAGGGCGTCAAAGCCCACTTTCTGCTTGACGGACTGGTACTCCCGGGGGGATAATCCCTTTGAGGGCAGGTCGATATACTGGTACTTAATGCGGCGCTCCTTGAACCAGCGCTCCGCCTTCTTGGAGTCGAAGGACTTAGAGGAACCGAAGATCTGAATGTTCATGCCTGTGCTCCTGTCTCAATAAAATTGGAAATTGGAATGGAGGGTCCGGTATGACGGACAGTATTAAACGGCTGAAGGAACTGGTGGACAGCTCCGACAACATCGTGTTTTTCGGGGGGGCCGGCGTTTCCACAGAGTCCGGCATCCCGGACTTCCGCAGCACTGGCGGCCTATATCACCAGGAATGGAAATATCCGCCTGAAGTGATTTTAAGCCATACATTTTACGAAAGCAACCCCGAAGAATTTTTCCGCTTCTACCGGGCCAAGCTGCTGGCCCCGGACGCCAAGCCCAACGCCGCCCATAAAAAGCTGGCGGAGTGGGAGGCGGAGGGCCGGTTGAAAGCCGTCATCACCCAGAACATCGACGGGCTCCACCAGGCCGCCGGCAGCCGGAACGTGCTGGAGCTCCACGGCAGCGTCCACCGGAACCACTGCCAGCGGTGCGGGAAATTTTACGGTCTGGAGCATATCCTCCGCACGGAGGGCGTGCCCCGGTGCAGCTGCGGCGGCATCATCAAGCCGGATGTGGTGCTCTATGAGGAGGGGCTGGATCAGGGGACGCTGGAGGCAGCCGTCCGCGCCCTGGCGGAGGCGGATATGCTGATGATCGGCGGCACCTCTCTGAACGTCTATCCCGCCGCGGGGCTGATTCGATACTATCAGGGGCACAGGCTGGTGCTCCTCAACAAGTCGCCGGTGGCCCGGGATCTGGCCGCGGATCTGGTGATTACTGACCCCATCGGCGAGACCCTGGCCCAGCTGTGAGGCGCTTCGGCGCCGGAGTTCTTCAGGCAGCCCTCGGAGGGCTGCCTGTTGCTTTTTTGAATTTGCAAGTTCGAAAAAAGAAAAATTCAAAAGTTTTCTTATTTTTTCAAAAATATTTTTTAAAACGGTTGAAAATGCAATTTTTTAATGATACTATTGCAAATAGTACAACGGCTGCATGCCGCCGAAAGGAGCGCGCACCCCTATGGTCTGGAAAGAGAACCGTGAGAACGCCTATTGTGAGATCACCCCCGCCATTCTCGCGCTGAAGGAGCAGTGGGAGAAGAAAAACTACATCGACCCCAAGCTCTATAAGGAGTATAACGTCAAGCGCGGCCTGCGGGACGAGGACGGCCGCGGCGTGCTCACCGGCCTGACCCGGGTGGGTGAGATCCAGTCTTACAGCGTCACGGAGGGGGAGCACATCGTCCCCCAGGACGGTATGCTTTACTACCGGGGCATCGATTGCCGGGAGCTGGTGAAGGGCTCCGAGGGGCGCCGCTTCGCCTTTGAAGAGACGGCCTATCTGCTGCTCTTCGGCGAACTGCCCACCGCCGCCCAACTGGAGGCATTCTGCCAGCAGCTGGCCTCCTACCGGACGCTGCCCACCAATTTCTTCCGGGACGTGATTATGAAGGCGCCGCCCCGGGATCTGATGAACACCATGCAGCGGGGCATCCTGACGCTGTTCTGCTATGATGACAAGCCCAACGACATCGGGCTGGAGAATGTGCTGCGCCAGTGCCTGCAGCTGATGAGCAATATGCCCGTGCTGGCCATCTACGCCTATCAGGCCTGGCGGTTCAGTCAGGGGGAGAGCCTGTTTATCCACGTGCCCAAGCCGGAGCTGTCCACCGCGGAGAACTTCCTGCGGATGCTGCGGGAGGACTGCAGCTACACCGATCTGGAGGCCCGGACCCTGGACGTGGCCCTGATCCTCCACGCGGACAACGGCGGCGGCAACAACTCCACCTTCACCAACCATGTGGTCACCTCCTCCGGAACAGATACCTATTCTGCCATCGCCGCGTCCATGGCCTCGTTGAAGGGTCCCCGCCACGGCGGCGCCAACAGCAAGGTGATGGCCATGATGGACGATGTGAAGGAGCACGTGCGGGACTGGAATGACGAGGGCTGCGTGGCGGACTATCTCACCAGGATCCTGAACAAGGATGCCTTCGACCGCAGCGGCCTGATCTACGGCCTGGGCCACGCGGTCTATACCAAGACCGACCCCCGGTGCGAGGTGTTCCGGGCCTACGTGAATCACCTGGCGGCGGAAAAGGGCCGGGAGGACGAGCTGGCCCTGTACGCCAATGTGGAGAAGATCGGCAAGCAGCTGCTGATGGAGCGGCAGCACAAGTCTGTGCTCTCCACCAACATCGACTTTTACAGCGGATTTGTCTATGAGATGCTGGGCCTGCCCAAGGAGCTGTATACGCCCCTGTTCGCCGTGGCCCGTATCGCCGGCTGGAGTGCCCACCGGATGGAGGAGCTCTCCGTGGGAGGCAAGCTGATCCGCCCTCGGTATGAGTGTGTGGAGGAGCACCGTCCCTATACGTCCATGGACCGGCGCTGAACAGGTCAGGCGGCCGGGACCGTCTTCGGCGGTCCCGGCCGAATTCCTGGTCCATGGAAATTTTTTCGACTGATCGGGGAAAAACAGTTGACATTTGGATCTCGACTGGCTATAATAATCAAGCAGTCTTTTTTAGGGGACGAACATTTGCGGCTGTGCTGGAACTGGTAGACAGGCCAGCTTGAGGTGCTGGTGTCCGAATCGACGTGTGGGTTCAAATCCCGTCAGCCGCACCATACGGTGTCTCTGAAAAGATAACCGCTCTATGCGCGAGTGGTGGAATTGGCAGACTCGCTAGATT
>NZ_KI271752.1:10311-49779 GCF_000469445.2 Oscillibacter sp. KLE 1745
GGACGTGCGGGTTCAAGTCCCGCCTCGCGCACCACGTTCCACCGGAGGGCTCCCTTCCGGTGGAACACCCCAACGGGGAGATACAGGGAGCAAAGTTCATATCGACGCGCGAGTGGTGGAATTGGCAGACTCGCTAGATTCAGGTTCTAGTGTCCATTACGGACGTGCGGGTTCAAGTCCCGCCTCGCGCACCAAAGAGAAAGGGCTTCCTATCCGGAAGTCCTTTCTCTTTGGGCTCCGGCAGCCGAAGGCGGCCTCCGCCCTTCGGTGATTCAAATGCTCGGCGGAAGTGAATTCCGCCTGCGCCGAGGTTTTGCCTGCGGCAAAGCGCCCGTGCGGCGCAAATGCGCCGCCGGCCAGAAGGCCGGTGGGGTGGGTCTCCTATACCTTTTCGAGATTTTAAAATATCGATTTTGACCGTCCCTTCTCAAAAGAGAGACATCTGCGGAAAGTAGATGTCTCTCTTTTTGAATTTTGGATGCTTTTGGCAGGGCACCATCAGCGCCGCGGTAACCTGTACAGCCGCCTCGTAAGTCTGTCATGCGTTTTTGTCCCAGCTGGTGGTTCCCCAAAGAGCAGCCAGGTCCTGTTCGAGCTTCTGCATCTCCGCCTCCAGCTCCTCAGAGACAGGGTACAGGCGGATCGCCCTGAAGATATAAGACATCATCACAGTGAGCAGATGATAGGTGGAGTCGTAAAATGTAAAGGGATGTATTTTGGAGCGGATATCCTGCCCGTGGACAAACGCGCAGGCCCATTGATACGTCTGATAGAGCTCTGTTTCCTGCAGGTATTCACAAACATGGGAGAAGTAGATCCGGCCTTTGCCCGGGATCACGGAAACCAGCCACTCGTTTTCGTTGCCCTTTTTGAACCGCCGGATTGTTTCCTCCGGCTCTCGGTTCCATGCGCTGCAAAGTGCATACACTGTTTTGAGTTTTGCCTGCCGCAGCGCCCCATCCTGGCCGGGGAGGCTGCGGATCATCCCGCAGAGAAACCAGTCTTCCAAAAGGCGGGCGCTCTTTTCCTGCTTCAGCACCTTCCCGTAGACACAGCACTCCATCAGAGTCCGCGTCATCGCCGCTGCGGAAAACAGATTCCCGCCCACAAACATGTTGAAGAGCTCGTTCATCAGCTCGCGCATGTGAAGACGCCACTGGAGCAGATAGTTTTGCGGGTCATAGGGCTCTGGGAGCAGCAGCGCATACTCTGCGTCCAGATCCTGGTAGCGCTTCAAAAAATCCGAGACCTGTTTGAGATAGGCGTATACAGTCGCCTCGGACTGATATTCGGTGTGGCTGAAATTCTCCACATACAGGTCGTCTAGGCTGTGGTCCTTCATTTCTGGCGTGGGAAATTTCCAGCCGTTCGGGCACATCGTTCCGCTGTGGGTTCTTGTTCCTGGCAGAAATCAGTGGGAAATGAACTTCCGTAAGAAACGGAAGCAAAAATCTCAATCCGAATCCCTTTTGGAGCTCCGCATATCCGCGTCAAACCTGCCCTGCGCATTGCGGTGTCCGTCAATGTCAAGGTACAGGGTTCTCGGCTTTCCCGGTTCCTTCTTTTCCGCGGCGTATACCAAGGACACAAGATCCTTTGCCGCCTTCTCAAAATTTTCCCGCCGCATAACACGGTGGTATAGCGCAACGCCTGCCTGATCCATGTGATCCCTCCTGTTCCGATTTTAAGAATCACAAGCTCCAGGGCCCAAGCGCAGGCCCTGGAGCTTGTGACCGTCATTCCCACTCGATTGATGGGGGCTGTTTCGCCTTATTTTTCGCGGTATTTCGGTCTATCTGCCTGTCCTGTGTTGCGGTGTTTCTCCGTAGTCTCCACCGCTTTCAGGTGGCGTAATGCCAAAATAATTCCACGCGCAGATTATACCACGGTCAGGTAGGACAGCGCAACCCAGGACGTGATTTCCTTGAGAAGCGCCTCCTGGACGCCCTTGTGGGTGGCGATCTGCTTCACGGTGTACCGGCGGTTCTTTCCGCTCACGTAGTCCGGGACCTTGGCCCCTCTGGAGGTGGTGAGGCCGCCGTAGACGGCTCCGGTCTGGATGGTGACGGTGCTGCCCACCGTCACGGCCTTGGACGCCGTGAAGCCGCTGGCGCCGGTCTTGGTGGCGTAGTCCAGGGAAATCCAACCGGCTCCGCTCTTGAGCTTGCCCCACTTGGAAGCGCCGGTGCCGCTGGCCTCCGCAACGATGGTATAGATACCGGGCTTGATAGCGCCCTTACTGCCGTAGTTGGTGCCGGGGCCGGAACGGATATTGAGGTCCGTCGCGGTCACTTTCACCGTGTAGTTTACGGCTGTCTGAGCGCCGCTGGATGCGCCGGTGCCGGTGCTGGGGGTAGTGGTGCCGGAGCTGCCGCCCAGCCGCTTAGTGACCTCGGCGGCAATCTCGCCGTGGAGGTTGTAGAGGTAATTACCAGGGCAAGCCTTGTTCGCAAACCAGCGGTGAACGGTCATCACCATCTCACCAGACTTGGGAGTGTAGGCGAGGGTCTTCGCCTTGTCCCCGAACCAGAGCAGCTTCTTGGCTCCGTTCCGGCGGCAAATATCCGTCACCAGGTCCAGAAGCGCGGCATAGGCCGCAGCCGTGACCTTGTAGGGGTCCTTGGTCTCGCTGGCCGTCTCAATGGTGACGGCGCGGTGATCGTTGGACCCGCTGGAGGTACACCAGCTCCGGTCCTTTTCCTCCACGCACAGGCCGATGGAGCCGTCATGCCCCACAACGTAGTTGCAGGAAGCGCCGTTGTCCGGGTCGTACTTGGTAAAGGCCCCGGCGTTGCAGCCGCTCTTCGCCGTCACTTGACCGACGAAACAATGGATGCTGATGGTGTCGATTTTGTGATTGCGGGGGCTTGTCCGGTTGGGACTGATTTTCGTATAGGTCACAAGGGAGCTGTTACTCATGGTCGGTTTCCTCCTTGTCCTCCGTGACTTCGGTAGTGGTATCAATGGCGATGCCCTCCAGGGGGATGATGCCCTGGGTCAGCTCGTAGACGGCGGCCTCGATGAGCGCGTCAAGCTCATTCTCATCCACGGTGACGCCGCGCTCTTTCAGCCATGCAATAACGTACTGCTTCTTCTCTTCTCCGCGCCCGCTGCCCTTGAAAATCTGCTCAGCAGCGGAGACGGCGATTTTGACCCAGGCGTTGATTTCCGCCTGCTGGGATGCCGTGGTCTTGGACTTGATGAACGGGATGAGCACACAGGTAACGATGACGCCGATCAGGGCGGCCACAGCTTCGATGATAGGGGTGATGTCGTACATGGTAAATCCTCCTTGTTTTTATCCGAGGGTAGGTCCGCTGGTGTCGGACCCGCCCTCTGTGTTGTTGGTCTGGAATGGGTTTCCGTCAGCGTCAAGACCATGGCGGTTTCGGCTGACTTTTTCGGTGGTGGATGCCGCCGCATAGCTCACCAGATAGCCGATGCAGGCGGTGAAGATGGTGGTGGTAACATCGCTCGCGGTCTGCTTGTCCAGGTAGGCGAGGATGTAGGAAGCTACGGCGGTGGCCGTGGCAATGAGGACGGCCCACGCAGCGAGCTTCTTTTTGAACTCCCAGGGGCGGCGCGTCTTGGCGCGTTTTCCATCATACTTTCCGGCCATGGCGTCCCCCTCAGTCCATCAAGGAGGAAACGCCTTGCCGGGTGAGGAAGTCCTTTTGCTTGTGTTTGATGTCGGCGGCGTAGTCCAGGGCGTCGTGCATATCCCCGTTACAGTGAGCGTCCGGGATGCGCTGGACGGCCCTTGCGGTCGCTTCCCCCAGGGCAATAGCGGCATTGGTCCCCTGGACAATCAGGACGAAGAGGTCCTTTTGGCCCTGTTCCTGTGCCGCCTGTTCCTTTTCCCGCTTGTCGATGCGGCGCTCCAGCCGCCAGATGATAAAGCCCATGATCGCGCTCGGAACGCCCATAGCCGCGACAAAGGCAAGCACCATCTGGCCCAGGCTGATGTTTACTTCCATTGGTCTCACCCCTTTACTCCGTCACGGCCTTGTAGTAGTCATTCAGGAGCGCCGGGGGCGCCCAATTATCCTGCTTGGTGAAGACGCGCAGGACCTCATACTCCGTGCCGTCATGGGTGAAATGGTCGCCCACCTGGAACGTGTGATTTGCCTCCAGCTCATCCCAATCCGGGGTGTCCTCCGGTTCCGGCTCCGGCTCGGGTTCCGGCTCCGGCTCGGGCTCTTCGTAGAGTTTGTACTCGGAGGGGACCAGGTGGGGATAGTGCGGCTCATAGAGCGTGACGCCCGCCTCCTTGATGGGGGTGTAGAGCTGCTGGTCCACAGGGTCCCGGCGCACCGCGCCATAAGGGACGTGCTCGCCCCAAATGAAATCCAGGTACACGCCCCGTTCCTCCGGCTCGCTGCGGAGCGGACGGAACAATGTCCGTCCGCCCTCGGTTCCGGGTGCCCAATCTGCCTGCGCCTGGTGCTGCGTGGTGCAGATGTAAAGCTCGCTGTCCGGTCCCACGATAGGCTCATCCTTGAAGATGGTCCCCATGGTGGCGCTCCAGATGCGGGTCCCGTCCGACGCCGCAATGGTTTTCAGATCGGCGTCGGTGTAGTCGCCGCTCTCAAGCTGTCCGGCGCGGATGAGGTTCGCCCGCGCCCGGTTGACATGAAGCTCCGGGAGGCCGGGGCCGCCCAGCTCCACCAGGGCGTCATGGGTGGCAAGGATGGCCGCCCACAGCTCGTAGGTGTCCGCGCTCTTTTCCTGCTTCTGGTAGGCGCGGGCTTCGTCAAGACTTCTCATAGTCACTCCCCCTTAGATGTAGCTCGCGGACAGAGAGTAGCAGGCGATGCTTTCATACCCTCCGACCTTGGTAATCTGGACGCGGACGCCCACGGCAAAGCTGTCCGCAGTCTTCGCGGAATTGCTGAAAATGTGCTTGAGGCCGAGCTGGGCGGTCTCCCAGGTAGGCTCTTCGTCGTTGTAGTTGTTGCAGACCTGGATTGTCACGCCGTCCTCATGGGCGTTGTAGCGCATGGAGACAAGGATTTTCTGAGCGGCGGCGCTGGTGTCATCCACTTTCCAGTCAAAGTCAATGATGGAGACGGACCGGGTGAAAGTGATGGTACGGGTGACGCTGTTCCCGGCGCTGTCCGAGACCTTGATGGTCATGGTGTGCGGCCCAGTGAGGGCGGCAAACTGCGCCGCCGTGAGCGCGAAGGTGTACGAATGGTTCCGCTCAGCCGGCGTGATGGTGTTGAGCGCCACACCGTCCAGGCTCTCTACGATGGTGAGCGTGTCTCCGGCGTCCCCGTCGTTGACCGTGTACTGGAACGAGGGCGGCGTGGTCACCACGCCGAGCTGCTGATCGCTGCCGCTCACCGTCGGGTCTACGTTATGGGTGACGGTTCGGGTGGGGCTGGTGGTGTACGCGCTGTACGCGGCCTTGCTGTCCTTGGCCCGGACCCGGTAGGCTACCGTGTTCATCGCCGTAGTGATCGTGTCGCTGAACTGCGTCGCGGCCCCGTTATAGATTTTGGACCACGCGCCGCTGTTGTACTGCCGCTCAAGCTCATAGCTTACGGCGTCGCTGTCCGGGTCCACCGACGCCGCCCAGGAGACGGTGAGACCTTTACCGCTCCGCACGTCCTCCGGCACGGTGATGGACGGGGGCGTGGTGGGGGCATTATTCCAGATGATGGTGTAGTACCCCTCGTCGTCCGGTGCATCAGATACCAAGATGTCAGAGGACAGATTCAAAGCCGGGCGCACACCCCCGTAGCCGTTGTACGCGTCGTAGCTGTAGAGGCTCCCGTCCGAGTTCACGCAGCGGACGTTGTCCGCGAGCGACGAATACGGGGAGCGGAGCCACCAGTACCAGAACTGCGACGCGCTCAAGCCGCTGTTGGTGTACTCGCTGTTGCTCACGGCCTGGGCGGTGGGCTTGCACTGGCGGCTTGCGTTGTCGCTGAACATAGCCAGCTTTGCGCCCTCCGTGACGCCGTTCTCCGCGCCGAGACCGACCTCTGCCATGGACAGCAGGAAAACCTTGTCCTGGACGGTCTCGGACCCGCCGCCGTCCACGCTGGGCTTTGCGACGGTCAGGGTGGTGGTGAGCAGGGCGGCCAGCATCTCCGCGCCGAAGCCGGTCAGGAAGCCGGATTGTGCGTCGTACTCGTTGTAGTTGCTCCAGACATAGGAATTGGACGGGGGCCGGTCATAGCTGTGCTGGGCCTGATACCAGCCGGTTCCGCTCTTATTGAGCCACTGGCGGATGTTAGCCAGGGAATAGCGGTTGTTGCCGTAGTTCTGCCGGTCCGAGTTGCCGCCGCTCTCCGTGGCGTCGAAGCAGCAGATTTTGATGATGCTCTCAGCCACAAGGGTTGTGCTGTTGGAGGGGTAGCCGGAATGGTTCTTGTCACCGATGACCCAGCCGATGGGGACGCCGTAATACTTAGTCTTTGTGTCCCGCACTTTCGCCTTTACGGGTAGGGCGCTGATTTTCTGCGGCATGGTTTGACTTTACACTCCTTTCAAAGATGGAGGCGCAAACCGCGTCGTACTTGGTGATGAGTTCCCGGCATTGGCCGTGGGAAGCATGAGACCTCCAGCTCTGGTAGCTCTCTTCAATCTGCTTCCGGGTCATAGCGCCGTTTTCATACATCACCGCGTATTTCCGCAGCTTGCGCCTCATACGGTCTTTGCTGGAACGCCTGACTTTCCGTATTACCTTTCCGGTGTCGGTAAGGTATGTGTGGAAGCCCAAAAAGTCCAGGCCGTTCCGCAAGGGGAAGATCTGTGTCTTCTGGTTTAGCTCAAGGCCCCTCGGGGCCAAAAGCTGCTCGACTTTCCTCCACGCTTCACGAAGCGCCTCTTTGCTCTCGCAGATGATATAGAAATCATCCATGTAGCGGCCATAGTACCGCATTCGGAGGACTTCTTTGACGTAGTGGTCGAGTTCATTCAGATACAATAGGGCGTACACCTGGGACGATTGATTGCCTATGGGGATGCCGACATTACCAGGGGTGCTATCTATGATAGCGTCGGACAAGGCCCGGCTCCGTGGGTCCGTGAGCAGCTTATTGACATCTCGCTTGAGAATGTCGTGCCGGATGCTGGCGAAGTAGTGCCGGACATCCGCTTTCAGGACCCAGCCGTCGGCGCTCCCGTGCTTCCGGTAATACTCCCGCATGAAGTCACGGAGGCGGTCGAGGCCGAAGTGGGTCCCCTTTCCGACTTGGCTCCCATAGTTATCCAGGATAAAGGGGCGGCTCAGGACAGGGTAAAGGATGTTGTCGCAAAAGGCGTGTTGCACAATTTTGTCCTTGACGCTGTTCGTCTGGATGAGGCGTCGCTTTGGCTCAAAGACGTAGAACTCATGGTAATTTCCAGGCTTGTAGAGACCGTCCCGCAGCTCAGCTTGCAGGACGGTGATCGCCTCCAGAGTGTTCAGCTCCACCTTGGCAACGGCGTCTTTCCATCGCTTACCTTTTCTGGTCGCCCGATACGCCGCATAGAGATTGGCGAAGTCATACACGACTTCAAAATTCTGTTCCATAATAGGCTCCCTACGCCGCTGGTAGCGCCGAAGCTCCAATGGGCGAGCCTCAGCGCGTCGGTGTTATGTGTTTATCCCTGCCCTGTCAGGCCGGGACCGGATACGTCCTCCTTTGATGGTGGGCTTCTGCTTTCTCCCTTTCGGGTTACTCGGTCACGGTATTCCACCGAAGCCGGGCGCACACCCCTGTTGCCGTTGTACGCGTTGTTGTTGTTGAGGCTCCCGTCCGAGTTCACGTAGCGGACGTTGTTCGCGTTCGACGAATTCGGGGAGCGGACAAGGCACACCCAGGGGGATGCACGTACAGGACGCACCCGTGGCCTCTCAAATCATCGCCGTGCGCCGCCGGTCTGAACTTGCTGCCGGAAGCGCTCGGCGTCCTTTTTGCGCCACGACGCGGCAAGGTTCTTTACGTCGGTGGTGAGGCCCGTCCAATACTCACACCGCCTGATGTCGATATACCCCTGCTCCAGAGCTATATCCAGGAAGTTCAGGAAGACCTTGCAGTTGGTCAAGACCTCTTTCTGGAGGTCAAGGCGCGTGTTCATCTCAGCGACGCTCCGAGGGTAAATCTCGTTGGCTGCTATGATGTCATGCAGGATTTGGATTGAGAGGTTCTGCATTCTCTGGCAGAGGGTGAAGCGCACCTTTTTAGGAAACAGCTTAGTGTTGTTCGTGAGCTGCAAGGTATGGTTTACCAGGTCTTTTGCCTTGCAGACGATGGTGAGTTCACCGTGCCGGTTCTGCAAACAGGACACCTCCTTTCACGCAGGGCCTCCAGCTCATCAGCCGGTACGCCGTCCACTTCGAGGACGCCGGGCCGGATGCGGATAGTGACCCTCTGGCCTTTATATCCCAAACCGCAGAGCACAAGCCCCTCCAGGCCCTCGCATGGGCAAGGGGTCTCCAGCTCTGCGATAAGGTTCGGAATAAGACAGCTCGCCTCTTCGGGGCTGCAAAGTAGCCCCGTCATGCTGTGATGGAGCGCCCGGTCTGGCTCCAAACTCCGTCGCGCATGGTGATACCGGCGAGAGTGGCAAAGTCAGCGGTCTTGTTGATGCCTCCGGGCATATCGCCGGACACCAGATCGTTGAGTAGGTCGATGGAGGCCGCATGGTCGCTCAGGGTATTGGCAAGGCCGGAAACGTCGCTGATTTCATGGCTGTGTCCCAGGAGCGCATACTTTTCCAGGTCCACCACGCGGGCCAGGGCGTCCGGGTCGATGATGGCCGAAACGCTTGCCGCCGCTCCCACAATGTTGATGATGTTGAACGTCACCATCTTGCTTACCGGGCTGCCCTGGGGCCTCATCCACTCCGGCTTGCTCTGGAGGGGCAGATAGGAATAGGCGACGTCGCCCTCGCCCTCCGGGTCCTTGATGTAGAGCATAACGCCCTTGATGTAGAAGCCGGTCTCGACACCCACGCTGGTAGCCTGGACCACCACCGTAGCCTCGCCGGTGCCGGTGTTCTCGCACTTGGCAATCATGGCGTCCCCGGCATATTCAACCGGGGCGGTCAGGTCCTCGGCTGCCGTCCCCTCCGGGAGTTCGCCGCTGTCCAGCTCCGCTTTTGTGAACTGGATGCCGCCGCTTCCGGCCATGACTTTACCCAGGGCGGTGTAGCCGCTGTTGAGCAGCACCGCGCCCTCTTCGCTCTCCGCGATGTCGGGAGAGGCCAGGATTTCTCTGTTTGGCATGGTATTACCTCGCTTTCATAGATGCAGTTATCGACACGTCCTCCCACACGGCCAGGCCCACATAGCTGCGGGCGGTTGCCGTGCGGAAAGGGGTTGTCCGGGGTTTCGCCTCAATCTCGTTGTAGATCAGCGCCGGGACCGCGTAGTAGCTCCGGGACCGGGCTGTGTGGTAGGTCCGCAGGAAAACACGGGTCCCGACGCCCGCCGCCGCAATGCGCTTCATCAGTTCCGCTATCAGGGGTGCGGCCTCCAGGCGCTCATAGTCCAGGACAGCTTCATCGACATAAATCCAGATTTTCGCCGGAAACAGCTCTCGGACCTCTATCTCCGATACATCCACGTTGAAGAGCGAGGCCGCAGCGGAGATGATGGTGTCGATGTCACCGCCGGAAAGCAGCGCAATCATCTTGATTTTGATGAGCAGGCGGTAAAAGGTATCATCCGCCCCACCGCGAGCGACGCCGAAGTTGGCCCCGTAGCGGTCCAGGACGGACCCTCTGGCGTTGTCTATGTCATCCCATAGCTTGAGCCGGTCCGCATTCTCATGGATGATTTCAAGGCCCCAGGCGAGGGTCCCGAATAGGCGTCCGATGTTCGTCTCCATGGGGAGGCTGTGGCGGCTGTTGCGGATGTCCGTCCGGGCGTAGGCCCCGGTCAGGTACTCCAGCATTTGAGACAGGTAGCCGTAGCTCATCAGCTCACCTCCGCGATGGTGATTTTGTCGGTCGAGGTCACGGCCTTTTCCCTGGTGTCAATGACGATATTCTCTTCCCCGTAGTCACTGGCGGTTTCGCTGATACCCAGGTCGAAGTCCACCACGCCGGGGACAGACAGGATGACACCAGGCAAGGCCATGTAGAGGACGTCTGAGCCGATGGTCAGGCCGCCTCGCACGTCGCCGCCGATGTACTCCACCAGGGCCTCCTTGATGCGGTCCTGCCCGTCGCTGGGGAAGTCGCTGTTGGTCTCCAGGTTCTTGATTTGGATATACACGGCAACGGTGGTCGGCCTGGAAAACTTGATATTGATGCTCTGGCCGCTCTTAGCGATGACGGCGATAGAAGAGCTGCCGGAGGTTTGGATGCCCGCCGCCTTGCGCCGGAAGATGGCCTGCGCGATGTCGGCGTCCAGGCCGCCGTAGACGATGGCCTCAATGCTGTGCGGGGGGAGGCCCAGGGCGTCGGTTTCGTCGGTGTCGTTCTCATAGCAGATCGCGGAGTAAACCGCGTCCACGTTCTGCATGATTTCACCGGCGATGGCGTCCGCGTTGACGCCGCCCGCATAGTCCACGGACTGATAATAGCGGTCCCGGAACTCTTCATCGGTTTCCCGGCCCCGCCCGCCGTCGATGGCTGCCGGGTTCGTGCAGGCGCTCACGCCGTCCATGGGGTTTGTGATTTCCTTGACTGTCTCGGCGGCCACGTTGTAGTCCGCTCCGGTCTCCACGGCCTGGACCGGCAACGTGACTTTCCCGGTATCGTCGATGCGGCCGGCGGCCAGGACTGCATACTGCAATCCGGCCACGGTGCGGACCAGGAAGCCCACGGGAATAGGAGTACCGGCGGCGCCGGTGAACTCGACGTAGCCGGACGCCTTTTGCGCGGGAAGCAGGGACAGGCCGATGGCTTTCCCCAGGTTGTATAGGCTGGTCCCTACCGCCGTATCAACGAAACGGCTATTGTAGACATCTTCCATGAGGCTGAACAGGATGTTCAGCATCCATGCGAAAATCCGTAGGAAGATGCCCAGGGGGGACCGGACGGTCAGGTTGGCCTTGCTCCCGAACAGCTCCCGCGCCTTGTACTCGATGGCGTCCAGAAGCTCTACGTAAGTAGGCCGGTGGAAGCCGCGCTCGGTCACGCCCCACTCTTGATTGTTCATGCTGTGCTCACCTCCGTAGTGATGGTATTGCCGCTCTGGAGGCGGCCAGTCACGGAGACCTCCAGGCCCCGGCCCACAAGCTCATAGTCCACGGCGCTCACTTCGGCAACCTGTGGCTCCTGGAAGACGGCGTCCCGAATTACCTCCGGGATTTCGTCATCCTCCAGCTCGCTCCGCTTCTTGCCCATGATGCGCTCGTACTCTGTGCCGTGGGTGGGGTCAAAGGGGAACTCCCCTCGGTAGACCTCCAGCGTCAGCCGGACGGCCTGGGCGGTGGTTTCATCGCCCGATATGGTCTCCAGCGCTCCGGCGTCATCGAGGATGAGGTCTCTGCTTTCGGGGTCAATTTTAAGGGTCCAGTTATCTTGCATATCTCACCCTCCGATCAGAACGTCCCCGCTGCCAGCGGAGACGGCCCCGGTGCCGTTGTGGGCGGCCAGGGCGTCCCCGATACGGGCGGCGGGCTTTCCGTTGATGAAGACGCTTCCGCTGCCCTGGGCGATGCTCCCTTGGCTGCTCCCGCAGCAGGCGTCATTTTCGGTCGTGGTGCTTCCGACGTAGGCCGCCGGTTGTCCGTTGATGAAAACGTCCCCGGAGCACCCGCCGGAGATCGTTCCCGTGATAGGGAGGGGACCGTGCGGGGTGGCGTGTCCGTTGTGCTCCCCCGCTGTGGTGCCTTGTATGGCGTCCCCTTGCCGTGCGGCTCCAGGCATAGCGCATACCTCCCTCAGTTCAGGTTGACGGTGCCGCCGCTTGTGGTGAGGTCGCCCGTGATGGTGACATTCCCCTTGATGGCGATGCCGCTCGGTGAGATGGACAAGTACACGCCGCCGTCGGCTGTCCCCAGGCTCAGGGACCCGGCGGGGTGGCCGGATATGGAATTGCCTCCGGTGCGGATGCCGCCCACAAAGACAGCATCATCCCCGCTGTGCAGGCGCTCGGTGTTGGGGTCTGCCTCCGCGCCTCCAGCGATAACGGCGTCACTGTCCCGGTCCAGGTAGACCACCACGCCGATGTCCCCGGCCTTGTAGACAGGACGGATGACAAAGCCGCCCCCGTAGATGGTTGCCACGGGGACGGCCAGGACCGGCGGCTTGGTCTGGAATGTGTCTTCGTCGGGATAACGGGTGATCGGCTGAACATCGACGGTCAAGGCCGCCTCATCAAAGGCAAGGACCTTTACAACGTCCGCAACGCAAAGGCCCGCCGCGTCCGCCTGTTTCTTGGCGTCCTCATAGGCTTGCTTTCGGTTTTGTCTCGGCATGGTAAGGCCCCTCCTTTACGCCGGTTTCATTTCGATGGTGGTTTTCCAGTTGCCTTTCGGTGTGCCGGTGTGCTTCCCCTTGGCAACAATGAAGCGCCCGTTGAGGCTCTGAGACTGGATGACAACTTGCTCAGCCGGTCCGATATGGTAATTGAGCAGGCACTCGCGGGTCACATAGTTGCCCTCTTCGCTCTTGGTGGCGCTGCTCTTCTGGCTGTCGCTGCCCACGGCTATGACGGTTTCCTCGACCTCATTCCCGGACAGAAGCAAGCCGCTCTGAGGGGTGAGGACCAGGCCGTTTGCGATGCCCTTAGTCGGGTCATTGATGAAGACGCTCCCGTTGCGTATGAGGAACCGGCTCTTGCAGTCGTTCACCACAATGCGCTTGAGTTCGTCCTTTACTTTGCCGTTGCACACCAGGCCCCGGTCATAGACCTTGTTCGTGGCGAGGGAAAAGTCCCCGATTTCCACTCCAAAGATATTGAGCAGATCGGAGACAATCTCTTTCGCCGTGCTACCCTTGGCGTAGGTCTTGGAGACCTTGGAGTTGAGCCACTGGTCCATAGCGGCGGTTGCTGAGATTTCGGTAATCCACTCGGTATTTTGGTGCTTGTGGCTGCAAGCGCTCACTTGGCCGACGAAGACAGCCCCCACGTCGCCCTCGTAGCCTGCATTGAGGATGATAACGTCCCCGCGCTTGATACCCTTTCGGGTGCTCTCGGATAGGTTGTAGGCTTTGAATTTGGCCGTCTGGATGGTGTCGCTGTCCTCAAAGGGGACCTCAAACTCAAAGTACAGATTGTCCATACTGTACTTCTTGCTCCCAATCTGGAGACTGGCCTCTCTCATCCAGAAGCTCATGCCGTCCCCTCCCTGTCGAAGAGATAGAGCTTGACCTCTTCCCCCAGGTTCTCCCACGTCACGGCGTCCACATCGTCCCCCGTGAGGCACAGGGGAATGATGACCGGCAAGGGAAAGCGCTCATCCTCAATGGGGCCGAACAGTGGCCGCCCGTAGCGGATGGGGTCTCCGTAGGCAAGCACTTCGCCGGTGGCCGTCACGGATAGGTCCAGGGTAAAGAAGCCGCCGGTGTCGTTGTACCGGATGGTAAAGGAATAGGTCTTGTCGCTGAGCTTCACGGAAAAGGTATAGGGGACCTTGCTCACGTCGATGTCGATATACTCAACCTCTTGCCCCAGGTCAATAAGCTGCATGGTCCGTTACCTCCTCCCGGTGTTGCTGGGAGTAGCGCGGGACGTCGGCCCCGCGCTGCTCTTCGGCTTGCTGTTGAAGCTGTTTACATAGGACATATAGGCGCTGGATGAGATCGTGGTAGAGACGGTGGTTTTCAGGCCGTCCGCCTTGGTGCTGGAGGTTTGGGAGGAAGACTTCTGCGCCGCCTTGGTGGTTGCCTTGGGCTGTGACGCAGAGGCCGCAGCGTCCATGCCAGCCATAGTAGAGGCCGTTCCGCTGTCCACAGAGCTGCCCAGGGTGACTTGCTTTAGGGTGGCCGTGAACGTGAAGCCCCCACGGTTCTTGGCGTCGTGGGTGCTCTGGAGCTGCTGGATGACAAGATTGCTGATGCGGTTCCTCCCGGTGTAGGTGATGATGTCGCCGCTCTTCCACATCTTTTGCAGGGCGGCGATGGTGTCCGCGCCATTGATGGCCGTCCCGCTGATCCGGAAGCTCAACGGCTGAGTAAAGACATGGTCTTGGATATTGGAGCCGCCCTCAACCGGGTTATCGGTGATCGTGCTGCTCCGGCTCACGCTCTCGGAGGTCACTACGCCGGTAGTCAGAGGCTCGAAGCGGACCACTCCGCATTTTCTTCCCTCAAGTGTGTAGATAGTAGCACCCCCTTATGCAAAGCCAGCCTGCATAGCGCGGTCCGTGTAGTCCTGGGCCTGAGCCTCTTGGTAAAGCTCATCGAACAGGGCGCGAAGCTGCTCTTTCAGGTTGGCAACGGTGGAGCTGTCGGCATTACCCGCAATCGTGATTTGGACGCTGGGGGCAAAGCTGACGCTCCGGCTGCTTCGGTTGTTGGTCGTGTTGTTGGTGTAGGACTTCATCAGGCGGTCAGTCTGGTCCGCCGGAATGATGGCAGAACCGCCGGGGAGGATGGCAAGCTCGCCGCCCTCTTCGTTCATCCATGTGGGGCCGCCCTCGAAGTTGTCTGTGCCTCCGGCGTTGTGCGGGATGCTCGCCCCTATCTGGACGTTGGAGGCGTTGCTCGCTTCACGGGCCGCCGCCGTGATACGGGAAAACTGTGCGACGATAGCGTCCGTGCCGTTGGTGGCTGCGGTCTGCATGGCGCTCCAGGCCGTCTCTGCGTCGGTCTGCATGGTCCCATAGGCCGCCGTAGCGGACGCGCCCATAGCCATGAAATTGACGTCGGTTATCTCGGCGGCCTGGTTGGAACTTTCGGTGACGGCCTCGGTGGTGGTCTCCGCTGCTCCGGTGACTTCCTCCTTGTACTGAGACGTATCGACCACAAGGGAAGTCTCCTTGCTCGCGGCGTCATCAAGTCCATTGATGGACCCGCTCAGGTCATTTACCGCCTCTTCACTGTCCTTGGCTCCGCCGAACAGGTTAGAGAAGAAGCCTACGACCTTGCCCACGCCGTCAGCCAGCCAGCCTACCACTTTTCCCAGGACCTCAGCGATGACGCCCAGGACATCTCCGATGACCTCAAGCACGGGGCTTACGGCCTCCAGGATGGGGGAGATCAGGCCCAGCAGTTGCGCGATGGGCGGTAGCAGCGCCTCGGCCAGCTTTTGAATGACCGGCACAAGGGGCTGAATGATGGAGGTATTCAGGGTGTTCAGGATGTCCACCAGGGGCGGCATGACAGTCTCGGCTATCATGCCTACGATGTTCGCCACAGGCGGTAGGATGGTCTGTGCCAGGTCTCCGAACACCTGTAAGAGTGGGAGGCCAGCCTCGAACACGGTCCCCAGCACGTCCGTTAGGATGGGCAACAGGGTCATGCCCAGCTCCGTGATGATCGGCATAGCCTGGGCAAGCCCGTTGCTCAGCATATCCACAAACTGCATGAGCATCGGCTCGATGGTCGGCCAGCTATCCAGGATGGTGTTGAACAGACTTTCGATGACCGGCGTAAACCGGCTGCCAGCGTCGGCCATGAACTCGCTCCAGATACCCTTGAGGTCCTTGGTGCTGTTCACCAGGCCGCCGGTGCTGTTGGCCGCTGATTGCTGGATTTTCTCGGTCTGCCCCAGCAGGGCATTCATGCGGACCTGGGCCAGAGTAGCATCGTCCATTTCGTCTATCTGGTCTCCCAGGCCCATAGAGAGCGCGGAGTTTTTCAGGGCCACTTCGTCAATGTGGATGCCATACTCTTCAAGCGCCGCGTTGTTCCCGCTGATGTAGTCCTGGACCACGCCCAGGGCCTCGGTGTCATCCATGGCAAAGGCGTTGCCAAAGTCATAGGCAAGGGACGTGGTGGCCTTGGACAGCTCTGCGGCTGCGTCCCCGGTGATGCCCATTTCCCCGTATAGGGCCTTATTGGACACCATGAAAGACTTGACCTCATCGCTGCTCCGGTGGATGGCGTCGGCGTAGTTCTCTGCCCACTCCCCGGCGTCGGTGCCTGAGAAGTTGGCCTCAAACTTCCGGCCCACATTCTCGGCGGCTCCGGCTGCTTCGATGGCCGCCGCGCCCAGCTCCTTGAGCATATCAATACCGGCCTGGATTGCCTCAAATCCGATAAAGGCAGTGAGGGCGCCCTTGATGGCCTCTTTGATTTCGCCTCCGGCCTTTTCGCCCTCATCACCCATATCATCCAGGTCTCTTCGCGCATCGTCAGCCTCATCGCCCACGTTGTTAATCCTGTCGGCAGCGGCCTCCACCGCGCTCAAGAATTTACCCCGGATGGTGTTTATCGGGTGCGTGAACGCGGTCCCGATGCCCTTTACTCCGGTCTTCACCTTGCCGGTGAAGTCGGAAAACTTCTTTTGGGAGTAGCCTATGGCCCCGTCAAATCCGGCCTTGATGGTCTTGGAAACGCTATTGGTCTCTTTGGCCGCAGCGCCCATAGATTTTCCTACGGCAGCACCGAAGCTGTCCGCCTCTCTGCCAATATCCCGGAAGCTGGTGCCTACATCGTCGGCGTCATCCTCCAGGTCATCCAGGGCGTCGCCTGCGTCTCTGGCTCCGTCTCTGATCGCGTCAGTACCGGCGCGGACGCGAGCGCCCATATCCTGGGCGGCGTCCTCAACGTCCTGGGCGCGGTCCACGATCTGCTCCAGGCGGTCTATCGTCTCGCCCAGGCGGTTTATCGCGTCATCCAGGCCAAAGTCCATGCCAAAGGTAAGCTCCCGGTTGTCTGCCATTGGCTCCACCCCCTTTCTGCAAAAAGTAAAGCAGCGGGGTCACTCGCCCCGCTGCTTGCTCCAGTCTTCGTTGTAGAGTATGCGGGCCTGCACCGCCTCCTGGTACTCAGCCAGGTCCATGCCCTTGAAATCGGCATAGCACAGGCCGCCGCCGGTGAAGATGAGGACCCACATATTCCGGTTTCGCTTGGCCTTTCTGATTGCGCGGTCTACGTTAAGCTCACTCTCGCAGAAAGGTTTCGATGGCCTTAATCAGCTTCTCCGGGGTCTTGATGTCATCCTTTTCGTCGAAGTAGCTGATGCCGTCGGCCTTGACCTCGGCGGGGGAAATGACCACGTTCTTGAGCATGGTGTCAATGTACTTGGTGGTGTCCCGGCGTCCGCCGCCGGTCATGCCGCAATCGTCGTTGACGCCGAAGTACCAGGTGGGAGAGACGGACTGGAGGGTGTATTCCTCGCCGTTGACGGTGACTTTCTTCTGCTTAGCCATAAATTTTCGGTAGCCCCTTTCAGATAGTGATTTTGGTTTGTTCGGCCAGTTGGGATAGCCTTTCATGGGTAGCCCCCCTTAGCGGGGGACTACCGACGGCGCATAGATGTTGACGGTGATCGTGCTCTGCTCCTTGTTGCGGGTCAGGTCGGGCATTTTCATTACCCGGCAGTTGTCCGCGCTGAGGGTGAACGCGTCCGCGTCGTTGACGTCGGAGATCGTCACGTTGATGGCCCGCCGCTTCGCCTCCAGCTCCCGCAGATAGGACAGGCTGGAGGACGTAGACATGAGGGTGATAGCGATGGTGCCGCTCTCGTTGGCGTTCTCGGAGTAGGTCACGTCCCCCTTTGCGCCCACGGCGGGGGTGATGCTGTCCTCGTTCTTGGTGACGGACACGACACCATCAGCAGCAAAGCCGGTGATGGCGCGGCCCCCGACAATGACGTTGACCTTTTTAGGGTCATAGCTCGCAACTTCGATGCCTTTAGCCATGATGAATTACGCTCCTTTCTTACGCGCTCAGGGTGGCCCGCAGTACGCCCTTGACTTTGACGGTGTGGACCGCGCCCTCAAGCTGCGCCTCCCAGGTGATGTCCGGCATTTGCCGGGCGCGGGCCTCTTCGTCGGTGGCCTGGGACCGCTTGGGGACTACGACGGTAAAGACGCCCTGCTCGCTCTCCGGGTCCAGGGCGATGATGCCCAGGTCGGTAGCGCGGTTCAGAGCGGAGAACACGCCGGCAGCGACCAGGGCAAAGCCCGCGTCGGTGTAGCCAATGGTGGGGTTCTCCAGGAAGATGTCGTAGAGGTTTTCCCTCATGTTCTTGGCGATATAGTCAGCGCCCATCTGGACGTCGATAAATTCGCCGTCGGCGCATACGCCATTCTTCACATACTCCCGCTTGTACTCGACGGTCAGGAAGTTCACGTTGGCCTCTTCCAGAGCGTCGCGCTCGGCGTTGGTGAGGTCCGGGACGGTGAGGCCCTGGGGCCGCTTGAACTTCCACGTTACGCTCTCAGGATAGAACGGACCCACGTTGCCCACATAGGCGGCGTCGGGGTATTCCTCAGCCTGGTCCCCATAGATGACGATGGACCGGCGGTTGGTAACGGCAAGGCTCTTGTTCTGAGTGCGCCCGAAGTAGAGCTTGCGGTGGTCTTCCTCGCCCGCGCCCAGCTCCGCTTCGGTAGGCTCGGTGGCCTCAGCCCAGGCGCAGAGGGCTTTCACGGCCTCATCGCCGTCCTGGTCGGTCAGCAGGATATACCAATCATCGTCGGTCTCCCGCAGGGTCTCCACGGCCTCCACCAGAGCGGACGCCTTTTCGGTCTCAGCGCTCCCGGAGGGGGCAGCGATACCAGCGATTTTCACCTTGCGGATAAGGGTCTCCGCAAGGGTGGTCTTGCCTTGCTCAAACAGGGCCTCGGCCATAGCAGCGACCTTTTTCCCGGTGAACTCCTCCTTGATGACGTCCAGATCGCGGTAGACGGCCACGTCCTTAGCGCCCTCGGTGGAAAGCAGCAGAATGTCCAGGTTCTCCGTTCCGCTGGGCTTGGCGTCGATATTCACGACCACAACAACGTCTTTCGGCATTAAAATCACTCCTTTACGTTTCCTTTGATTGTGGGTTTCTCAAGTTTGCTGATGGCCGCCGCGTCGGTCCGGGTGTACCGGAGCCGGACATCGAAACCGAACCGGCGGCCCATTTCGTCAAGCTCCAGGGCGTCCCGGCTGGTGGCGTTGGTGACATCAACAACGACGAAACCGGCCCCCGCTATGGCGTCTCTCCCGGTATGCAGGAAAAAGCCCTGGGCCAGCGTTGCCAGCTCCAGGGCCTCATCCGCACCCAGGACTTGCACCTGGGAGCCGTTATCGTCGTAGCAGCGGTTCACGCTGCAAGCAGTAAATGACAGGGTGGCGGTGGGCTGCTCTTCCCGGACCTCCACCAGATCGTCTTGCGTCGCACCCTCACCCAGCGAGTAGTTGCCCATGCCGCCGTCCGGGATATAGTCTGCGGTCACTGAGTAGACGATGAACGGGGGTTCTGCCTCCGGCTGGACCTGGGAGGCCAGCAGGACCGGGACGCCCACGGCCTTGTGAAGCGCGGATATGAGGGCATTCCGCTTCGTAACGAAACTCACGCCCCACCGCCTCCTTTCGGCGCCGCGCCGGTTCTGGCCTCCACCAGATACCGCTTCATCGGGTGGATGCTGTTGTGGCCCAGCTCTTGGGTCACGGTGTAGGTGTTTCCGCTGTCAGGGTCATAGACCTGTGCTCCCACCTGGAGCGCATGGCCGTTGGTGTAGATTTTCTCGCTCAGATCGGACACGGTGCCGGTGATTTCACGCCGTAGGTCCTTGTCGCTCACAGGGAGGACCGCGCCCTCAAAGGGGACGCGCACAGGCTCACCGGCTACCCACTGGCCGCCCTTGTCCTGGTCGTAGTGGCCTCCCGCCTGGACCTCGTACATGGTATGCAGTAGGCCGCCCGGTATCATGGGCTGCGCCATTTTGAACAGGATGCCCATTATTCCTCAACCTCCCACGTGATTGAATTTCGGAGCCGTCCAGTCACCATGAGGGGGCTGTCCGCGTAGGACGGATAGCGCTCCCTCTGGATTTTCCCTTTCGGCTCAAAGTTGCTCGCATCGGTCATAAACTCCCGGATAAGGCCCACGGCCTGCCCACCTATCCACGAGATGGCCCCGTCCGCCGTCTGCTGACCTTGCCAGATGAGGGCTACCTCATTCTGGACGATTTCGGCCAGCTTGTTCTTGTTGTGGTCGAAGCCCGCCCGGATGAAGCTGCGCTCCGGTATGGTGACGGAGGGCAGCAGCAGGAACAGGAACTTGAGGTTATTCGGGTTTTCCTTGTCCCTCCGTCCCTTTTTGGCTACGACGCCGAACAGGTAGCCGTCCCTGGACCGTATAAAGAAGAGGTCCTGAAAGTCCCTGGGGCTTTTGTCGTAGCTGTCCTTGTGGATAGGTATGCAGAGGTTCCGGGTGGCCTTGGGCGTGATGGTGGCCCCGTACTCATGGACGCGGGCAATCATCAGAAGCTCGCTGTCGGCGTTGCCCTGGATGCCTATTTTTATCCGGGTTCCGTTCAGCTTCTCCAGCTCGGCCTTGACCCGCCGCAGATGCGGCAGTACATTGTCTCGGACTTGCATAGGCTCACCACCTCATGTAGTGGGCCAGGGTCTCCATCCAGGAGGCGCGGGGTTCCTTGTCAAAGGTCCACGACACGTCGGAGATGGAGAAAGCCGCAAGGCCCTGAGCGCCGTTCCGCAGGATGGAGAACTCCTGTTCCGCGATGCCCCACACAATCGCCACGATGTCCTCCGGGAGATCGGACGGCTCATCCTCGGTCGCGTCCTTGGGCAGCACATACCCGGCGGTGAACTTCACTTCCAGGTAGCGCCGGGGGGCCGTGTAGTCGTTTGCAAGGCCGCCGATGTAGCCACGGAATACCCATCCCTCATCGCGGTACAGTACGCCCACGTCTCCGGTCATGGTAAAGTCGTAGCTGCTGGGGTCTATGCTCACGCCGTGCTCGGTGTCCCGGACGTACTCAACCGCCCGTATGGGGTACTGAGTGAGCACAAGCTCCTGAGTGCCGGGGGCGACGTACCTGTGGGTGTAGGTGGCCTTGCCGAACTTCCGCCCGGTGATGGTCTCAATCCAGGCAGACGCCGAATTGATAAGCCGGATGATGTTGTTCTTTACAGCGGTGTCCGCCGCCTCCGGTGGGATGCCCAGGCGCTCCATCGTGTCCTCAAGAGTAGTCATGGCGTTTGCGGCCAGCTTTACAGTCGGTTCATTTGCCACGGTGTCGCCTCCATTCTCAGGGGGAGGCGCGGGCTACTCGCCCGCGTCCTCCTTTTTGCCGTCGTTCTTGGGAGTGGTCGCTTTCTTCTCCTTGGGGCCTGCCTCCCGCTTGTTCTCGGCGGGTTTCACGGTCTCGGAGGGATAGTGTCTTGCCATAGTGAAAACCTCCTTGTAGGGCCTCTCAGGGCCAAATTAGACGGGGACCTCGGAAGCGTCGCCCAGGGCCAGGGCAGCGGTAGCCTCGCAGGACGGAGTGGAGCCGCCGGAGCAGGAAATCTCCACCTTGACCTTGATGTACTGCTTGAGGCCCACCAGGTCCAGGTCGAAGTTTACCAGCTCGCCGCCTGCGGCGTCGGTGGTGACGGAGATCACGCCCGCATCGTCCAGGGGCGCGTTGCCCACGCAGACCAGCTTATCCTTGACGGGCGCGTAGCCGGTGCTCTGCTGGTCGCTCTCGGTGATGGTCAGCTTCACGGCCATACCCGTAGGGGAGCCGGAGGGAGAGCCGACCTTGACGGCCAGGATGCCGGAGAGGAAGCCCTCGCGGTTGATGGCGTCCTCGCTGGTGTACGGGGTCACTTTGACACTCTGAATAAGTGCGCGTTTCATAGTTGAAATTCCTCCTTGTTGAAATTATAGGGCCGGGGCGGTATGCCCCGGCCTCTGATTAAAACGCCTTGATGTTCTTGACGTGCAGGAAGCTCTCCTTGTGACGGGCGGCGATGTCCACGTACATGAGGGCGCGGGTGGCGGCCAGGTTCTCTTCAAAGGCGTTGTGCTGGTTGCCCTCTTCATCGACCCAGGAGCCGTCCAGGGTGGTGTAGGTCTCAAGGCCCATCTGCTCGCCCACCAGGAGGTCCGCCCAGTTGCCAAAGGCCAGCTCAGTGAGGCCGGTGGTGTCGGTGGTGATCTGGTTGGACACGCGATAGGGGAAGCCCAGCAGCTTGCCGATGTTCATCTCATCGCGGTAGATGTACGCGCCGGTGGTGGTCTTGAGGTTCATCAGGTAGCCCTCCAGGACGGAGTTGAACGCCCAGCCGAGCTTGTTATCGTCCACGTTCTTTGCCAGGACCTTAGAGCGGACGAACACGGGGAAGTCGGCAGTAATCTTGCCGTTGCTGTCGGCCAGGTCCTCGTTGCTCAGGGTCTTGGCGTCCACGTGCTCAACCTCCTTGTCGGTGAACACGCCGAGGGGCTGGAACTCGCCGCCCTTGCCGAACATAGCGCCGAAGTCAAGGCCCAGCTCCATGCGCCGGGTCAGGTCGTTGGCGAAGAGCTGATCGGCGGAGTAGTTGGTGCTCATCAGCAGCTCGCGGGTCTGAGGCACGATGGCCTCCAGGCGCTTTGCGGACAGACGGATGTTGCCGTAGGTGGGCTGGGTCTTCGCAATCTTGCGAGCCTCACCGCCCCAGGTAGCGCGGGCGCCGCCGGTCATCTTGGGGATGTTCAGGTTGCCGTTGGCCATGGGGACTTTCTGAGCGCCCAGCTCAAAGATGACGGTCTTGGAGTACAGCAGCTCGATGATCTGGTCCAGGTAGATTTCGGGGATGAGGTAGCCGCCGGCAGCAGGGTTGGTGGCAGACAGGGCCTTGAACTCGCGGGCCATGTCCGCATCGTCATACTTCCGCTGCGCGTAGAAAGAGGCGGCGTCGGGGTCATGCTTGCCGAACACGTCCAGGCACTTGATAGCGCGGGCGAGCTGGATAGCAGGCGGGACGGACTTCTTGGCGGTGCTGGTGGGGGTGGTACGGCTCATGTAAATGGAGCTGTACTTCCGCTGGACGGGGGAGGCCGCGCTCTTGCGGGCGCTTTTGGTCTGGTGCTTGCGGGCGGCGGCCTTGCGCCCCTTGGCCTCATCAGTCACTTCCTCATCCTCCTTGACCTCTTCCTCAACGCCGTCATCCTCCTTGGCCTCGCCCTCGGTGGCGTCGATAATCTCACCGACGGCCTCCATGACTTCCTCGGCGGTGACGTCGCCCAGCTCTTCGCCGGCCTCCTTGCGGCTCTTGCGCTTCTCAGCGACAACGGCCATAGCGTCCTCAATCAGACCGGAGATGTCAGCGGGGGCAACCTCGGCAACAGCGTCCTCGGTCCCCTCTTCGCCCTCGGCCTTGGCCTCGGCCTGCTCATCCAGGGCCTCCTTGACGCAAGCCTTGATTTTCTCGGTCAGCTCATCGGCCTCCATCTTCATAGACTTGCGGCCAGCGGGTGCGGTTCCTTTCTTGGGAATAGCCATTTGTAATTTCCTCCTTATAGCAGAATTTCATAGGTGATGCCGGTAGTCGGCGCGGACTTCTCGGCTCTGGTGTTGGCGGTACGGGAGATGGATTTCTCGGTGTCGCTTGCCTCTCGGATGATGCCGTCAAGGACCTTGGTAGCGGCTTTCATGGACGCGCTCGCGTCCTTGAGGGCCTTTAGCCGGGTCCCGCTGATTTTCCGACCGGCCTTGACTTCGGCGGTGGCTGCCTCCAAAAAGGCGTCCAGGAAACCGGCGGCGTCGGTGGCCTGCTTGTAGTCGGTGATCGTCGCCTCCGGGTTCATGGCCCAGGTAACGACGGAGACCTCCCACAGCTTGACTTCCCGCAGATGCCGGATGCCGTTTTCGTCGTAGTCAAAGACGATGGGGTCATATCCGATGGACAGCTCAGTGAGAACTCCATCTTTCAGCAGCACTTTGATGTCGCGTCCCATCGAAGTGTCGCTGATTTTGGCCTTAATGAAAAGGCCGTTGCTGTCTTCCCTCAGCTCCAAAGGTCTGCCAATGGGGAGCCAGCAGTCGTTGTGCAGGGCGAGTATCTTCACCCTCTCCCAGCCCTCGGCGATTGTCTTCGTGAAGGCACCAGGCTCAATTATGTCCCCGCCACTGTCGATGTTGCCATAGACGGCGGCGTAGCCACTAAAGATGCCGCTCTCTTCGTCGTACTCTTCGGTACGGAAAGACAGCGTTTTGTGCTCCGTCTTGGAGCTTTTCACTTTCACCCCTCTACGGAGCGAAGCCTCCCACGCTTTCAGGCCCCGCCCGGAGGCATAGTAAAACGGCGAGACCCGCAGATGTGCCGCTGCGAGCTTCGCCGTCATAACGGGGTCATCGTTGGTAATATTCGTGTCCGGGTTTGCGGTGCCGTGTTCAAGCTCCGCATTCATCCCGGCTGTCAGGGCTTTCAGGTCGAACCGCTCTTTCTCCAGGTCGATACCCGCAGATCGGGCGGCCTCCTGAGCCTGCATCTCGGTAAATTCCATCAGGCGTCCTCCTTATTTGTCGAATGTCAGGAAACAGTGGCAGTTCACGACCTCGGCGGGGTCCGTGCAATCCGGGTCACAGGGCTGCATGAGGCCGTTTGAGAATTTGGCGTCAATAGGGACCCGCTCACCGTTCAGGCGCTTGTGGGAGGGTCTGGCGGCGCTCATGTTGGCAACGTGCCAGGTCTTCCAGGCGGCCCCGGCCTTTCGCATCATGTCGTAGTGGCCGGTCAGGAGTGAGGTATTGCACTCTTGGGTAGCGATGGTACGCGCCCTGGATGCCGTGGTCTGCATCTCCTGTTCAATCTGCTTGGCGATGGTGGCCCGGCTGTCTCCGTGCTCCAGGCCAGCGGAGACGATACGGGCGATGGACTGCTGGGTGGTCTCTGTGATGCCTTTGACCCGGACGCCGCCCCGCAGCTTCGCCGTGCTGACAAGCTCCGGCCTCTGGACCGCCTGGAGGTTGTAGAGCTTGGCAGACACCCCAGCGCCTTTGTCGTAGCTCTCTTTCCACAGCGGCTCAAAGATATTCAGCAAGGCCGTTTCCTCCTTGGGCCAGTCGATGAGGCCCAGGGTAAAGGCGCTCACAAGGCGGGTGCGGTCTGCCTCGCTCAAAGAGGACCACGCCGCCGCGCTCTGCTCCGCTGCGTCCTCGCTGTTCGGGTCATAGCCGGGGATGGCCCCCATGAGAATGTCCCAAACGCTCCGCTCATCCTTGGTGGTGCCGCCCATGGCGTCACTCACCCGGCGGCCCTGCTCCCGCAGATATTTGAGGGTGGCAATCTCAAAGCGCTGGGTCTGCTCCCTCTCAGCTTGCAGCAGGGCGCGTTGTGCGGCCTGCACCTGGAGGCTTTTCCGCTCTTCCGGGGACGTACCCTTGGAGGACACGATTTCTATGCCCTCTGTGCCGTCTCCCGCCCCCTCTGAGCCGTTTTCGGCGTCCAGGGGTATTCCGTTATCTGTTATCTCAATGTCCTGTTCTCCGCCCGTCTCAAGCGGTGGTGCGCTCTCTGCATACTGGAGGTTAGCCGCCGCCGTGGAGATCGCCACAGGGTCATCGTCTTCCCGGATGTAGACGTCGGAGAACTGCGTCTTGTAGACGTCGCCGCCCACCAGGGCCGGAGGCATACCCAGCTTCTCGCGGGCCTCATCCTTGGTGAGTAGTCCGGCATTCCAGCCGTCGATGCCCAGGGCCTTGTCAAACTCCTGGTTCCGGGGGATGATGTCATCGAAGCGCCACACCAAGTCGTTTCCGAAATACGGGATGATCTGGTTGTTGATGGCCTCTTCCCGGCGGCGTAGGTTGGGCATAAGGACGTTTTGGGCATAGATGAACTGAGCCGCCTCCGACGTGGCCCGGTTGCTGCTCTCCGTGATACCCATAATCTCACGGGGGACGCCGAAGTGCTCAAGGACGGCATTCCGCAGGAATGTGCGCCCGTTCACCATGTCCATGTCTTTCATGCTGTCTCCAACCTTGTTCACCGTGACCTCGCCGTTGACAGTAGCGACGCCGTGGCTCTGGAACACTCCCCGGAAGCGCTCAAGCCATTCAGACCGGAAGCGCTGTCGCTGCTCCGGGGTGGACTTGGGCATACCGATGATGAGGTTCGGCGTGGCGTCGTTGAAGAAAAAGCGCTTTTGGAACTTGGCCGCGTATTCGTCGGTCTCAATCTCATCTGCCAGGGCCTCAGCTTGCCCCAGGCCGCGCTTGAACGGGTCTATCGGGTTCAGGTCTTTCATCACGAACATATCATCTACGGACACGTTCATCAGCAGACCGTTGGTGAGCCGGACGGTGTAGTACGGGTGGTCCAGGTACGGGGTCATCTGTACCCAATGGACAGGGACCGGCCACAGCTCCACAGGGACGCCCAGGGGCGATTTCTCCATGATGAAGTACCCCTCTCCCTTGAGCTTGAGGTAAATCTCCAGGAGCCGCCACAGGGCCGCGTTGCTCATCTCATGCAGCGGGTTTGGGTTCGCCCAAAAGTCCAGGAACGGGTGATGAGTAAGCTCCTGTTCGTCTCCGTTCTCATCCACCCGGTAGAGCTTGCCCTCTGCAAAAGACAGATCGGAGGCGATGCGCTCCACGACGGACAGGCGGGGGTTGGTGTGAAACGCGTCTATCCATTCCTGGGTATTGCGCTCCGGCGGGTTGGTCCACCTGGGCAGCATAACGCTGTCGCTCCGGTAGGTCTGGCTCGCCCTCCCCGCACCACCCCCTCTAAATCGGTTCCAGAATGGCACGGTTATTCGCCTCCCTCGCGCTTCGGCTTTTTACCGAGCACCTGGGAGACAGCGGGGTTTTTGGGGCCGCCGGTCATCTTCTGCCAGCGGCGCCGGGCCTCTGCCGCCGTATTTGCCCGGATGTACTTCATCGGCCAGCCGTCAGCCGATACAAGGTAACTGCATTTCGCTTTCATGGTGTCCTCCTTAGTCAATGCTCCAGTCGCTTACCAGCGGGTCATGCAGGGCCAGGGCCAGCGCGTCTCCCATATCCGGGGAGGACAGGCCGCGCTTTTTCATGGCCTCTTTCCTCTCCAGCTCAATCTTGCCTGCGCTGTTCACCACGTATTTCCGGTTGGAAAGTTGGCTTATCTGCTTATCATCGGGATATAGTTTGATGCTCTGCGTCCGCAGGGCCTCCCGGACCGCGCCCCACATAAGGCCGGTGCTGTTCTGGTAGTCGATGGGGTCATCGTCGCTGATGGTGCCGCCCTCGCCGCCGAAGTGACACTCCACGATGTCCAGGGAGAACGGGGGTGGGGCGTCCTCATCGTCGGCATACCGGCGGTCTCGCTGGGCCTGAACTTCCTCCACGATCTGCTCCCGCAGCTCCATGAGGCGGTCAAAGACGCCGACGCCCAGGCCGTCACAGTCGATTTTGACGTGTATCTCTGCCCAGGGCTGCTCCAGGGCATAGCGCTTGATGAGCTGGACGGCCTTGCCGCTCAGCTCCATGGTGTCGTTGTGGTGGTATATCTCCGGCTTTTCCTGGAGCTTCTTGTCCAGGACAGGGGATAGGACGCTGCTGTCATCGCCGTAGCGGGCGACGTCAATCCCGATGTCCACGCGGGCCGCCCGGTCAATCTCCGGGGCCTCAGCCTCGCTTGCCCGCTCTGCCCACTCCATCGGTATGAAGCTGTCAGGCAGGGCCTTGGGGAACTCCCCAGCCACACGGACTCGAAAGACGTCGCTGTCCTCACCAAACATATCAATGATGGTGTCGATGAACTGCTGATCTACTCGGCTGCTGTCCCGCCCGTCAATGTGCATGGCGTTGTAAAGCTCGCGGGACTTGTGGTGGCTGTCATAGAAAAAGCCGGTAATCTTCGTGGGGTTACCACACATTACCAGCTTTGCGCCCTCCGTAGATAGTGCGCCGAGGACCGGCTCGAATATCTCATCTCGGACGCCGGAGGCTTCGTCGATGATGTAGAGCACGTGCTCGGCGTGAAAGCCCTGGAGGGCGTCGGGCTTACTGGCCGTCCGGCCTACCGCGAACCACTCTTCCGGGTGGCCTCTCATGTAGACCTTTTCCTTGGTCCATATCAGCTCTTGAGACAGGGCCGGGTTACTGCGGAGCCATTTCGCAATCTCGGCCCACAGGATGTCCCATAGCTGGTGCTGGGTGGGGGCGGTGCAGGGTATCTTGGGATATGGCCTGGTAGTCAGAAACCAGATGGCAAGCCAGCTCTCCACCGCGCTCTTGCCGATACCGTGGCCGGAGCGAACAGAGGTCATGGGGTACTGCGCTACACTGTTCAGGATGGCCTTTTGATTGCTGTCCGGCTTGGCCCGTATAATGTCCTCTACGAAGTCCACCGGATTGTCGGCGTAGTAGAGGATGGCGTCACTTGTCAGGTTCATTCTGCTGCTTCCTCCGTTCCCACGCCTCAGAGATGACGGCGGCAAGGCTGCTGTCGGCCTGCTCATTCGCCTTGCCCGGTGCTGTGTCGGCCTCCAGCTCCATGCGGTTCTCACGCTCCAGCTTGGTAGCCTCCCGGATGAACGCCACAAGGTTCTTCGGGTCTATCTCGCTGGGGTCCATGTCCTTGAGGGCCTGCAACGCCTTTTCCTGCAATTTCAGGGCGATGCTGATATGACGGTCAGCCATTTTCCGGCGCTTCTTGACGGCCTGGGCATGGGCTTTCCTCTGGACGTCAACGTCGTATGCGGCGGTCCGCTCCACCCACTGATAGGTGCGGCTCCATCGGCCTATGAGCGTGGTACTTTTGTTTAACTGCTTAGCAACCGCCCGGATGCTGCGCTCTTCCCCCAGCTCCAGGTAGACCGAAAACGCCTCATACGCTTTGACACCCTCGCCCTCCAGACGCTCCCACGGCTCGGTGTCTCTGTGCTTCGGCATTCCGATCTACCCTCCTTTCGGGGCCGGTAGCCGTCACTTAACGGCTATCCAGCCACAGAAATTCAGGCAGCGCCAAAACATATCGACTTGCCGAAAACCGGCGGTCCGCATCATGTCCACGCTCCACTCGGCCTTGAGCGGAGACAGCACATTTTCCAGGCTGCGCCGCTTGGACATGATTTGCTCATCGGTATAGCCGTTCTCCCGCTTCATCTCGTAGTAGAGGTCCACCATCAGGTCATCCATGTTTTCACTGAGGATTTTCTCTACAAAGATGAGCGCCCCGCCGTCGGTCAGGCCGTCGTAAATCTGCTTGAGCATCCGGGGCCGGTAGGACGTCGGCATGAACTGCATGGACAGGACGGAGAGGACCAGGCTGCTCTTTTGCTCAAATGGCAAATACTCCCAAATATTCCCTTGCCGGACCGTGACGTTGACGTCTGCCCGGAAGCGCTTCTCGCAGGCTTCCACCATGGCCGGTGCGTTATCCACCAGCAGAAAGTTGTTGCTCTGGCCGTACTTCACCACGAATGGCTCCACGGCCAGGCCGGTACTGCACCCGACATCCACAATCAGGGTCTCCGGCTGGATGAAGCGCTCGCCCAGCTTGTAGGTAAGCGCCCGCATAGATCGGTAGTCCGGGATGCTGCGCTCAAGCATATTGGCGAAGCAGGCGGCCACTTCTCCGTTGAACTCCCATTTCTCCCCAGGGTGTACGTTGTCTCTCATTTTGCCTCTCCTTTCGTCGGAGGGGGCAGGCGAATACCGAGCCGGTGCTCAAACGCTTCCCGCGCTCGCTGAGACAGTCCCATGCGTGAGCCGTCCGGGTAGGGAAGCTCAAATTCAAAGTCCAGCGCAGCGGCCAGGGCCGCAGGGTCCACAATCGGGTCTGCCGCCTCCATGTACCAGAATTTTGTTATCATCTCCAGGCGCTTCACGGTACGGAAGCACGGGGCGAAGATCGCCCGCATCTCTTCCTCGGTGTGGCCCTTTTGGACCTTGGGGTGTGCTCCGATGTCCCCCAGGATGGTGTTAGGCTCATAGTCCAGGTCAAAGGTCAGGATTTTTTCTGCGGCCATGAACTTTTTCTTCGTGTTCACGAACTGCGGGGCCTTGTTGCTCTGGCACCAGCAGACCACCATCCCGTCCGGGGCGCACAGGGCTGCCGCGATGACCGCAATCTGCTTCCGGTCCGCCATAAAGGGTACGCTGTTGAACACGCTGGAGATAAAGACGCTGCTATACGGCGTCCCGGCCTCAACTTCGTCCAGGAAGCGGGCGGCAATCTCCAGGCTCTTTTCCTTGTGGATTTTCTCGCCCACGGTCACGAAGTACGGCTCAAAGGCTGATACCTGAATACCGGCCTTGCGGAGCGTCCTGGTGTTGTTGAGCTTCCCGGCTCCAAAGTCTACCACGCTGGACCCGTAGTGTCGGCGCCAGGTCTCCAGGGCCGCGCCCTCCAGCTTGCAGAAGTCCCGCCCGCAGTTTTTCGGGAACACGCCCTTAAAGAAGCCGTCCCCCAGGGCGGCGTTGCCCTCGGCGTCGGTCTCCCTGGTGTTCCGCTCCCGCATGAAGCTGTTGAAGCGCAGATCGTCGGCGTAGGTGCCCTCCATGTCAAAGTCCATGGATAACAGGTTGAGCATGGAGGACGCGAAAGCCTCTTGCTCCGGCCTCACCTTGACGCAGGCGATGACCTTTCTGCCGGCCTCCGCTGCTACTTGCAGGCGGCCTATCCCGTTGATGACGTTCCCGGCCTCCCCGATGACTACCGGCATGGCGTTCCCGATTCGGCGCTCCAGGGATTTTGCAAGCTGCTTGATGTGGGTGTCGAAGCTCCGGTGATTGAGCTTTGCCAGCTTCACGACGTCCATCCGACGCAGGGCGTAGACGCAGGGGAATGATGCTTCGGTCCCCGGCTCGATGTCCGGCAGCTCCCCGGTCATGGCCTCGATGTCCATTTCATAGAGGCGGCGTCGGATGATGGCGCAAGTGTCCTGCTTCTGGAGGTCATTCGTGGCCCGGTTGAACAGGACGTTCACGGCCCGCCGCTCGCCCAGGGTCTTTCCGCTCACATACTCCACGGGTATCTGCCGGAAGCCCATGCGGGAGGCTACAAGGTGCCGCTGGTGTCCGCTCAGGATTTCGCCGCTCTCATCGGCGTAGATCGGGAGCAGAAAGCCCAGCTTACGGAGGGACAGCTCTGTGAGGGCAAGGCGCTTTTCGTCGTTGCGCCGGGGGTTATACTCCGACGCTCGCACAGCGTCGATGGGGACAAGTTTAATCATGGCGCAGCAACCTCCGTTTCATCTCCTGGGCAATTTCTCCCTGGTCGAAGATACCGGCGTCCCGGATGCTCTCGACCAGGCGCTTGTAGCGCGGGACCTCGACCTTGAAGTGTAGGTGTCCAATTCGGACAACCGTAGTCCCCATGGCGGGCTCATCGTCACCGCCGGCGGGTTCGTCCTCTTCCTCGCCGTCGGCGTCCTCGGCGTCCGGGTCTTCGTCCTGGTCCCAATCCGGGTCATCGTCGGCGTCCTCGCCCTCGCCGTCCCCGCCGAGCTGCCGGTAGACCAGGACCTCATCGCGGTCAAAGCCGGTCTCAAACTCCAGGACCTCATCATCCCGCAGCAGCTCGCCCAGGCGGTCGGTGTCCCAGCGGCCCTCGATGCGGTTCAGGGCAAGGCAGAGCTTCATCTCCTTGCTTTCGTCCGGCTGGTCGATGACGGAGCAGAGCACTTCTTTCCATCCCAGGTCCCGGAGGACCACAAGGCGCTGATTACCACCAATGCAGCGCATATTGTGGAGGTTCACGACCGGCGGCTCCACCATGCCGTTAAGCTCAATACTCCGGCGCAGGGCCTTGTACTCATCGCTTCCGCTCTCGATGTCTTCACGGGGGTTATACGGGGCGGCCACGATGTCGGAGAGCTTCAGCATCTCCAGTCTGGTTTCATACTTCATCGAAAAGCCTCCCTTTCAGCTCCGCGCAGACAAGCTCCTGAGTAAAGCCCACCTTTTCCCGGACGTCTGCCATAAGGTCCTCAAACTCCGCTTCCTCCAGACGGAAAGAGAAGTCGCCCACGATACACTTAATGCCGTCGGCGGTGTCCTCTTTCTTGCCCAGGGAGGGCGGTTCCTCATCCTCGCCCAGCTCACCGCCGATTTCCCCCAGGAGATCGTCAATGTCTGCCTGGGTAAAGCCGGTGGCGAGTAGGTTCTCTCCATCGTCGATGAGCTGCTGGATGATGTCGGCCAGTTGGCCGTAGTCCCATTCGCCGTCCAGCTTGTTCAGGGCGATGCACAGCGCCTTGGCCTGGGCCTCCGGCATATCCACCACGACGGCGTTTGTCTCCGTCTCCCCGGCGGCCAGCAGGACGGAAAGCCGCTGGTGTCCTCCGATCAGGCAGTTGTCCCGGATGTTCACGATGAGAGGCAGGACCAGGCCGTTTTCCTCAATGCTCGCGTCCAGGGCTTTATACTCCTGGTCCTTGGGCGTGAGCTGCACCCTGGGGTTATAGGGGGCCGGTTTGATGTCGGCCAGCTTGATTACTCTGGTTTCCACGCTTCCACTCCTTTCAGATTTGGGCAATAAAAAAGCGGGGCGCTCTCGCGTCCCGCCTGGTGGCTGATATTCAGTTATCCGAATAAGCTGCATTGGTCGAAAGCCGGGACCCTCGCCATGCCCGCCGATTTGATGAAGCGGTCATAGGGGGCGGCCTCAATACCGAACCGCGCATACATGGCCCGCGTCTTCGGATTGCTCTCCACCGCGTAGTAGTGCGCCCCCTCCGGGCCGTTCTGTGCGCCGTGCCGGGGCAGGATGAAGCGCCGGAGGGCGCTCTCCTTGAAGACCGGAGGCTCCGCGTTGATGTCGTTGAAGTACCACTCCTGGGGCTGCCAGCCGGTCTTCCGCTTGATGTTCGCCATAGTCTGCTTCATCTGGTAGTCCGGTCTGGCCGTCACGATGATAACATAGTCATCCCGGATGGCCTCAATCAGATCGGCCCGGTACTCTTCGGCCTCCATGCGCCGGGAGAATGGCCGGAGCATTCGCGTGTCCGCCTGGTTTCCTACCAGGGTGTAGTTTAGATCGAGTAGGCAGATGTTTTTCATAGGTTAGTTACTCCTTTGCTTTTTCCTACCGTAATTATACCACATTTCAGGGCTTTTGTCACAGGTTTTCCCAAAAAATATGCCGTGAACTTGGTATTTATGACGGTTTTCTCTACCCACACTCTTTCATTGTGGATGAGTATAACACAGATAAATTGCACCGTCAAATTGTAAAATTGCACGGCAAAATTGCAAGCCCTTATCTCAAGGCTTCCGCGCCGTATAGCCAGACTGCGACGCGCTGCACAAGCCTCTTTCGGTGCCGCCAGACGGTGGAGGTATCACACTCCAGGGCCTCAGCTATGTCCCTATCGTCCACGTCATCCAGGTACTTCCCGGACAGCGCCCGGTAATAGGGGTCATCCCGGACCGTGGCGAGCGCACGCTCCAGGGTCTCAATCTCATAGCGGTCCGCCGCGATGGTGGCCTCCATGTCCATGAGAACGGCCTCCCATATCTCATCCGGGGTGAGCCGGTTCCCGTTCTTGACAAACCGGGTGATGCTCTTGCTCCGCTCTCGCGGCCCGTAGAGCTTGAACTCTTCCAGCCGCTCAAGGTCATCCTCCAGCTTGATTTTCAGGGTGGGCAGGCCGTAGAGACGGCGCTCAGTAGCCTTGAAAGCATCTTTGGCGGTGCGCTCGGCAGAGATGCGTCCGGCTTCAACGGCCTGCATGATGATGTCCCTGATGTTCTCCTGTGATTTGCCCATTGATTTTGTCGCCTCCCATGTGGTAAAATAGCTTTGTCACGGGCTGTCTTCCCTCCGGGGGAGGCGGCTTTTTTATTTGCTCAGGGCTTCCCGCCCTTTATGATCTGGAAGTTTCTCCGGCGCGTCTCTGCGGCCCTCGCTCTCCGCTGTTCGACTATCCTCTGCATCTCAAGGTACTTTTCCGGGAGCTTGTGCCTTGGGCAGTCCGGGCGCCACTGGCTGCGCTTGGAGAAGTCGCCGTCGTAGTGCTTGCACTCATCGCAGCAGAAGCAGATGTCCTCGGCGTTCTGGACCTCGCCCGGCGTCATGTACCACGCCTCAAGCTCCGCATTGTAGAGACAGTGATCGCAGGCGCACCCATAGCAGCTCATGGCAGATTGATGTCTACGGCGATGCACTCCACCCAGGGGAGGGCGTTGTAGGCTTCCTGGGCCTCCTTATCCGTCATGGAGAGAAATTCATCGTACCCCTTTACTTCGATGAGGACGGCCTCAACATCTTCATCGTCAAAGAAAAAGATGTGCTCTTCCGACACCAGGTACTTTGTGACGCTGGCCGCGCCCCAGGACCCCAGCCAGCGGGCGTAGCCCTCATCACAGACAATCTCGCTGTCCACCATCGGGACGATGGGCAGCTCCGGGTGAGCCTTAATCAGCTCCAGCAGATCGGCAATATTCTTATCCATACCTAAACCTCCACAGCTCACTTGACGCCATTAACCGCAGTCTGGAGCAGAAAGCCCAGGAGATACCAGACGCGGTCCTTGATTTTCTTCATGCAGATTTCGCGGCCCAGCTTCTCATCGTAGTTTTCAGGGCTTACGCAGGAAGACGCCTCCACCAGCTCAAAGCCATTCCGCAGCATGGCCCGGACGATGGTAGTCTTCTCCCCGGCGGTCTGCGTCCAGGTCTCCAGGATGAAGTTGTCCACCATCTCCTGACTGATGCTGGGCTTGCCGGTCCGCAGCTCCTTGTTGGTCTCCAGGGGAAGATAGGCCCGCTCAAACGTGTCCTTGGGGGACCAGCTCACATACCCGTCCGCATACCGGACGCGGTAGCCGTCCTCCACGCTGGGGAAGTTGGGGAACGCCTCGGACGGGTCATCGGTGATGGTGACGCGCCCCTGACCGTCCATGCAGCGGTAGGCAGGCTCGGCCTCAATAATCTTGGTCCCGATGTACTGTTTCATTTCTCATGTCCTCCAGTAAAGATATTTTTGAGCCGGTCCAGCAGGCTCAGCCGCTTGTCGGGGTGGGTGTCGGCTTCCTCCTTGCTCCACACGGCTTCCAAAACGTAGTCCTCTCCGCCGTCTCCCTTGGTGTGGATGAACACCGGAGTAGCGGCGATGGTCTCCAGCTCCGCGACCCGGCGCTCCAGGTTGCGGAGACGGTGCTCCCGGCGGGCGCTCATCTCTGACCCTCCATCAGCTCGCCCAGGCGGTTTTTCACCCGGACCAGGATGTCAAGCTCACGCTGGGCCGCTTTCTGTGCGGCCGGCATAGCGGCCCGCAGCACCGGCGAGATCGCGCCCATGATGGCGGTGCTGCCCTCCGGCGGGTTGACTTGCTTCTCCCGCTTCTCAATGAGGCCCTGGAGGTCCGCAAGAAGCTGGACGTCTTTCTGGAAATTACTCATGGTCTGTCCTCCAATCCCTCCAGGAACAACAGCACACCGGGGCCGCCGATGCGGACCTCATAGGGCGCTGCCTCCTGGGGCGTGATGTACTTATGCCCAAACCGGCCTTTCATGTCCCGCCACACTGTCCATGGGATGCGGTAAAATCCCACGGACCCAAAGGAGCACAGGACAAAGGCCACGGCTCCGAATTGATGCGCCCGCTCCAGGCGCTCCGTCTGGTCCGCTGTCACGCGGTCCTGGGTCATCTTCTCAACGTCGGTGTACTTGGCCTCGAAGTTGACCGCCCGGCCTCCGAACAGAAAGCCCTTGTAGTCGGCCTGAGCCGTGCTGGTGTAGTGCGCGATGAACTTCCCGCCGCCCAGGTCCTTAGTCGGCTGCATCGGCTCCGGCGTCTTCTCAATGTCAGCGATCTGGCGGCTCCGGTAGAAGTCGCAGGCCCCGTTTATCATCTGCTCAAAAAAGGCTCCCTGGGCGCGGTTCTTCCGGTTCTGGTATCTAAGGGCCGCTTTCGCCCTCTCGCTTGGTGTCATGCTCTAACATCGTCCTCCCCTCAGCCTCGGTGGAGAATACGGTCTTTCCCCAGGCGTCCAGCAGGGCCAGGGTAAAGGGCGTAGGCTCCACGATGCGGCGCGGGGTGACTACTCGGCCAAAGAGGAATTTCTCAGCCTCCCGTACCCCATAGTGACAGGCCGGGTTATCCCGTACCCGCCATACCGTAGCCCCCAGGGGGACCGGCAGGCGCAGCAGCAGGCCCGCCGCCTCATCCCTCCGGTATTGCTCAAGCTCCCTCAGCGCCGCACCGTAGATGCCCATTGTCTACTCTCCTAACTTTTAAGGCTTATTTGTTTGCTTTTTGTGGTGTTTTCCACAAATTCCACACACTTCTCCACAGAATTTGGCCGCCCTCATCAGCTCATCCACCACGCGCCCAGGGGATATGCCCAGGCGCTCAGCCTCGGCCTCCAGGTGGTAGGCTGTCTGCGACGATACGCGGATGGTGATTTTCTTTCGGTGCTCGCTCATGCCTCGCCTCCGCCAGTAGGCCGGAGGTAGCCATTTTCAACGGCCATGGCCCGGATTTTGCGGATGGTGGCGTCGCTGACCCGCAGGCCGGTGTCGCTCCTGGTAGCCAGGCTGTCAATAAAGCCGTTGATGACTTTCTCAAGCTCATCCTGCGAGATGACGATGGGCTGGTTGCGGGCCTCCAGCTCATCCAGGTAGGCACAGAGCTGAGCGTCGGTCATCTTCCGCACCCGGATTGCCCGGTCGTGCTGCTCCTGTTCAAAGCCGGTCCTCCGGCAGCTTCGCTTCTTCAATAGTTCTCCCTCCAGTTATTCTCCGTCTACCCGCACCATACCCTCGGGGTACTCCTGAATGAGAGGGCCGCCCCACAGGTCTTTCAGACTGTTTTTCATAAAGACGGGGACCCCGGCAGACTGAGCAACTTCCGTGATGGCCGCTACCCATTCCCGCTTCGGCTGCTTTCGCTTGCTCCCCGGTCCGGTCATGGCTCCGATGATGACCCAAAGAGGCTCACCGAGCCGCCGGAAACCGGCGCAGTCATCCGCGCTGAACGGCTCCAGCAGCGGCTCGATGCTCAGGAACGTGTTGACGCAGGAAGCTCCAAAGTATTCCGTCTCAGGGCCGGTGATCGTGGTCCCGTACCAGAAGTTCCGCTCCATGGGGAGCTTCCCGGCATGGCCCATGTCAAGATACCTCTGCGGGTTCTTGGTGAGGAACAGGTAGGTATGCTGCGGCGCTCGCTTGCAGGCAGCGAAGACATCCTCAATCCAGATGTCCGGCACCCACTCCCCAAACAGGTCTCCCATGCTGGAGACGAATATCCGCGCAGGCGTCTTCCGCTTCTCAGGATAGTCCATGGTGTAGGCGTGATAGGTGGGGGCAAAGCCCTTGGGGTACGGGGTGGAGCGCACAGGCTCCCCGTTTTCGTCGCAGAGCTTGGTAGGCTGCTCCACGTAGTAGCACCCGGTCCCCTTGGGCAGTACCTCCAGCGGCTCAATGATGGGCCGCTCGCAGGGGTGCGGGCCAAACCTGGACACCATGCGCCGGGCGTAGCAGTATTCGCACCCGTGCTTACACCCCGTTACAGGGTTCCATGTGTGGCTGCACCACTCAATGTCGGTCTTGTGAATATTCATAGGTCAGTTATTTCCTTTCCCTGAGCCAGCCGCACCGCATATTGCAGTCAGAGGAACAGGAGGCGCAGCAATCGTATGGCTCCGAGCAGTAGGCGGCGGCCCCACAATGCCCGGTCGGGCTTTTCCCCGTGATGCACTTCCCGTTCAGCGGCCCTTTCTCAGTTTCGGCCTCGCCGCCGCCCGGCTTCACAATGTCAAATAGGCTGCATTGGTTCTCCATCATCTTCCGGTCGGCCTCTTCCTGCTTTATCTTCCGCAGGCAACAGGGACCGTACCCATCCCGCAAGCCCTGGGAGGATGTCAGCAGACCTCCACACCGCTTGCACCGGCGGGCGGGGATGGTGAACACTTCATCGTGCATAGGCTACACTCCAAACGCGATTAGAATAGACAGGGCCAGCATACCCGCAGATGTAACCTTTGCGCCGTTGCTCCGGTCATTCATGGTCTTGCCCCCAAAGGCGTAGCAAAAGCCAGTGAATGTAATCAGGATGAAGAGGGTCCACGTAAACAGCAGCATCGTCATTCACCCAGCAGCTCACAAAGGTGCTCCAGCTTGGCAATCTCCATGTCGGTGTTGTCACCGAAGATGACGTGGAGCTGGTTCAGCATGATTTCCACGTCGGCCCTCTCTTCGGAGATCGCCGCCAGGATTTCCGCCTCATCGCCCTGCTCATGGTCCTTGAAGCGCAGATACTTGAGTAGGGCCTTTTGCAGCTCGCTCATCTCTTCCACCGCCATGAGGATTTGAGCGCTCTCCCCGAACTGCTCCACGGCCTGCTCATAGAGGGCCATTTCCGCTTGCTCCGGCGTCTCATCCACCCCAGGCTGAGGACCGTCGGCGGGCCGGATTTCCGCCGCTCTCTTCTTGTCCTCGGCGTCGAGGATAGATGCCAAGATGTCAGATTTCAGAGTTAAAGCCGGGCGCACACCCCCGATGCCGAAGTACGCGATGCTGACGCTGAGGCTCCCGTCCGAGTACACGTAGCGGACGAAAGAGGTCCCGGAACTCTTCGGGGTCCCGTCCGGCGTGATGAGCCAGCGCCAATGCTCCGGCGCGGGGTGCAGATCGCGGGTCTGCCGGTACTCTTCGGCGGTGAGCATCGTTACCTTGTCCAGACAGTTTCCGTAGTCCCGGAGGCCGTCATCGGCGGTCAGGTCGCGGTAGGTGGGGACGATGGCGTCTTTCAGGCCGGGGCATTCAGCGATGAGCTTATCCAGGAACTCGCCGTTGAGCTGCTTCCGCAGGCTCGCCTTGTTCCAGTCGTTGCAGTCGTTCTCATCAAAGGGGGCCTGGAAGACGTCTTCGGTGGCCTCGCAGAAGTGGAGATCGGAACAGTCCGGCGTCGGCGCCGGGGTGGTCCGCAGCACAATCCAGTCCAGACCGGCCACGTGGAACACGTCTCCGTACTTGAAAGTCCTCTTTTGCTCTTGCATGGTAAATTCCTCCTGATTTTTATTTCCCCGGCTTCTGGCCGTGGGCTGTCTGTGGCGGCTTGACCTGTCCGCACCGGGTCGGGTGGTTCAAGCAGGGGTTCTTGCAGTTCTTATCCCGGTAGCCGCAATCGGCGCAGCAGATGTTACCGTGCCGCCGGTCGCAGTTGAAGATATTGCATCGGCGTGGATATGTTTTCTGCATGGCGTCTCCTTTCATGGGTTCGCCTCGTAAAACGCCTGAGCGAATCCAGGCGGGGTGATGGCTCTGAAATCGGCATCGCTTTTCGGTTTGGCCCACGCAAGCTGAGGGATAAGGGACTGAGCCGATTTGTGTAGGTATGCAAAATTTGGTTTCCCTCTTCCCGGCCTTGTGTATAGGGGCAGCTTGTCAGGTACGTCCTCCCACCGCTCATATAGCTTTTTCGGCGGGGTGAATGTACCCCAAAGCTCGGTTCTCTTGGTCCAGGGGTCTCCGTACTCCCATGGCTGGAAAATCATTGTAGACGGCCCCATGTATTCCCGCAGATGTCCAACGGGGTTTTCCATGGCCCACCATTCAGGACGGCACTTTTCAATAATTCTCAGACAGGCCATCACGACTTTCAGGCCCTCTTCCGGGTTCCGCGCCCGCGCCTCTGCCTTGCAGTTCAAGACCGAAAACTCCGTGCATGGAGGGGCCGCAAGAACGCCGTGGACTTTTTGGGGCGGTTCGTAAGTCAGTACATCATAGTCCGGTAGGGTTATGTTTCTAACGTCGTACCCCCCCCCCCC
>NZ_KI271752.1:49879-71413 GCF_000469445.2 Oscillibacter sp. KLE 1745
CCCCCCCCGCTACATACGGCCTCGACCAGCTACCGGAACCTCCGCATAGGTCGAGGATGATTTTCTTCTCGCTCACCGTCTACCTCCCAAAGTAGATGCCGCAGTCCTCGCAGCAGATGACGTCGGCTCCCTGTTCAAATTCGGCCTGGTAGATGTACCCCTGCCCGTAAAGGTCCGAGTGTTCGCCGCTCAGGACGTCCCGTGCGGTCTCCCAGGCCCGCGCAACGGCGTGGGCCTCTCCAGGGTTTTCAGCCCGGTCCGGCCACACTACGCCGGTCCAGTAGAAGCGCCCGTACTGCCGGTAGGCCGTGAGCACTTCCTCCACGGTGTCCGGGAAGCGGTCATCCTCCATCCGGTTCAGGATGACATCGCCCACACGATGGCGGCACAGGTCGCAGCAGGCGTCACCGCCCGCCTCCTGGTAGATCGCGCAGGCCAGCATCTCAACCTCTTCCTCGGTCCAGCCGAAATAGGGCGAGACAGTGGGGACCGGCGATGCGGTGAGGGTAGGCGTCGGGTCCAATACCTGGACCGGATGCGCCGCCGTGTCCTCTTGCTCATCAAAGGCCGCGCCTCTGGCCTGCCCCGGCGTAAACAGGGCACTCACGAACACCAGGGCGCACAGGGCGCCGCAGGCAAGGGTTATCGTCCGTTCTTTCACTTGTTCCATCCTCTCCGTTCATAGAATTTTTCTTCGTTCTCGTAGGCTTCCTCTACGGTTTTAATGCCACAGTCCCTAAGATTTCGCATGACGCTCTCAATGTACCCCCAAAAGAGCTTCCCGCGCTTCCGGCCCTGTTCAAAGGCGTAGCCCAGCAGCTCCTTGTTTTCCTCCGGGAACGATATAGACCACTCATCTGTTTCCTCATCATGGTACTGGACCATGATCTGGAAGAACGTCCGCTTCTCATCGTATGGTCCAGGGGTCTTGCCTGGAAAGAACTCTGCCCACAGGTGGGCGGTTGTCTCCGCAAGCTCCACCCCCAGGGCCTCCGTGTAGCCGAAATAGCTTGTCGGGTCCTCTTTGAACTCTGCCAGGAAGTCTCCCTCCAGGTCATCCGGGGGCGGCTGCCAGCCCTCCATCTCTTCCACTGAGCGGAGATGGTAGGTGCTGGGCCGCCCCTTGATGCCAGGGGTGAAGTCCAGATAACCGCCGTCTATAAGCTCCTGTCGGGCGGATATGGCAGTCCGTTTTGCCGTGGTGTTTATCATCGTGCATAGCCTACTGTTGTCCAATGCGAAGTGCTCCGGCCAACGCAGGCTATTGGCTAAATCCATCAGCTTGTACCATAGGAGCTGCGCGGCCATGGATAGAGGGGTCCGCCTCATGCGGTTGGCGAAAGCTCGGTGCTCCATGATGTACCTCAGGCGGACCCCTCCTTTCCGTGGATTTGAGGCCGCCCGGCCTCATGGGTTTCACTCCATCGTTACAGAGCTACCGTCTTCGCCGCCGGTCACGATGATATTTTGACTGAACCGCGCTTTCATGGTCGGGTCATGGGAGATAGCCAAAATCCGCATATTGGGGTTTCTGGCCGCCATGTTCACCAGCGCGTCCGCGTAAGCCTCCGTCCCGTCCGCGTCCAGGAAGGGCGGCTCGTCGATGAAGAGCATACCGAGCTGGACGCCCGCCCGCCGTGCCTTGACGTCGGCCAGGCCCAGGGTGACGGCCAGGGCAATCTTGACCTTTTCGCCGCCGCTGTGGGACTGATAGGGCCGGTTCCCGCCGGTGATGGTGTTAATCCAGACCTCCAGGCTGTTGACTACCGTTTTCGTGCTCTTCTGCTCGCGCTCGGTGCGGATGTCAACGGCCATGCGCCCGCCGGTCATGGCGGCCAGGATGTCGTTGCTCTGCCTCATAATCTCCGGGACTACGCCCCGGATAATCATGTACTGAATACCGTCCAGGCCAAAGGCTTGAGTGAGCACCGTGTAGTCATTCAGGGTGGCCGCCGCGTCCTCGATGTCCCGCCGGAGCTTTGCCGTCTGAGCTTCGGCCTCGGAGATCGCCTCCAGCTTGGCCTTGATGACCCCGCGCTGGGTGGCAAATTCGGTGAGGCTCTTCCGGCGGCTCTCCAGGACGGCCCGCAGGCCCTTAACGTCCCCAGGCGCTTTCGGTGCTCGCTGCCGGATGTCCTCGGCCTCCTGGTGCGCGGTGATGACTTTCCGGGTCAGCTCTGCAATCTCCAGGCGCAGGCGCTCAAGCTGCGGCTCCAGGGCGTCGGCGGTCGCGCCGGCCGCTTGGCAGTCGGCCAGATGTCCGGCGATGGGTTCATCGTCTTCGATGCTCTTCTGCGCGGCCTGGTACTCGATGACCGCCAGCCCCAGGGCCGCCCGCTCCGCGTCAATCTCCACAGTCCGCTCCTTGGCGTCCTGGGCGGTCTGCTCGGCGGTCTGGATGGAGGCGGTGATTTCCTCCAGCTTCGCTTCCGCCGCCGCGATCTGCGGCGCGATGGCGGTCATGGTCCGGTAGGTATGCTCCTTGGCCTCCAGCTCTGCTAGGTCCCCCGACGGATTGCCCAGGGCCTCATGCGCTGCCAGGGCCTCTTCATAGGCTTTCGTCAGCTCTTCATACCGGGCGCGGTCCTCCGCTTTCATGGTCTCCAGGGAGTAGGACAGCTCCGGGATGGCGGCCTGAGCCGCCACAGCGGACACCAGGAACTTGCAAGTAGCGGTCTCCGGCACGGGGCAACCGCTGTCGGCCAGCTTCCCGGCCTCCGCCTGGGCCGCCGCAAGGCGGGATTGCAGCTCCCCGATGCGGACCCGGCTGTCTGCCAGGTGCTTGTCCTTGGCCTCCCGTGCGGCCAGCAGCGCCTTGGTGGTCTCAAAGGACTTGGCAAGCCGCTCCTGAGCCTCCGCTTTCGCCGGGGCCAGGGCGTCAAGCGCGGCCTGGGCCGCCTCCACGTCTGGCTTTCTGCCGATGATGTCCTGATACTGCCGGAGCTTTCTCCGGGCCGCCTCCGCGTCCAGCTCCGCCTTGCCGATTGCTTCCCGGAGGCGGGCCAGCTCTTTCAGCAGCTCCTTGTCCCGGTCCACCTTGGGGGAGAGGTCCTGGAGTTTGGCCCGTGCCGCCTTGACCCTCTCAGCGGCGTCCTGGGCGTCTCTGAGGCCGTTTGCAAGGTGGCGGGCGTCCTGGTATTGGCCCTCCAGCTTCTCCAGCTCCAGGGCCTTTCTGTCGCGCTCCCGGTCATATTCCTTGGCCTGGGCGTCCTTGTCCTCGGCCTGCCGTATCACTTCGGCAAGCAGGGCCTCGGCACTCTCCAGCGCCCGGATGTCCGCCTCGCCGGATGCTACGTCATGGACAGCTTCGTCCATCTCTTCGGACAGCACCATGTCCTCATCCAGCAACTCATCCTTTTCGCTGATCTGCTCGCCCAGGACGTTGATGCGCTCCTTGAGGGCGGCGATGGCGCGGCGCTGCTCCGTAGCGGACGCCTTGGCGATGTCCCCCATCCTGCCGTAGATGTCCAGGCCCAGGAGCGCGGACAGGACCTCCATGCGCCGGTCGCTGTCGGCGTCCAGGAAGAGGCCGTAGGCGTCCTGCCGGATGAGGGCGATACTGCAAAAGGTGTTGCAGTCCATACCGAGCAGCCGCTCAATGCGGGCCTGGGTCAGTTTCATGGTGGTGTCGCTCTCATCTGCCCAGGCGTCCCCCTCCGGGTTCCACCGCTGGAGGGCCAGGGTACCGCGCCCGCTCTTGGTCCTGGTGCGGATGACCCGGTAGTCCTGCCCGCCCAGGGCAAAGGTAAAGGTGATGCTGCCGCTCTTCGTCCCGTCGCGGACCCAGCCGCCGATGTCCTCTTTCCGGGTCTGCTCATAGAGGCAGTCCGCGATGGCGTCCATGAAGAGGGAGGACTTGCCGACACCGTTCTGGCCGTTCACCATTGCCATGTGTACCGGGGAGAAGTCAAAGGCCGCCTCCGTGTAGCTCCGGTAGTTCTTGACCTCAATCGTCCGGGGCATAAATGCTCCAGCGTGTTTGCTGTCCTCGCGTCCATCGTCGGCCTGCTTGATGATCGGCGCGGCCAGCTCCATGAGGCGGGCCGCTTTCTCGCCTGTGATGTCGTTGGTCTCCAGCCAGCGTGACAGGCACTCGGCGGGGCCGTCGTGCTCCGTGAGCTGGTCCTTGGCGTCCAGGGCCTCCACGTCATCCGGGATAATCTCGGCCACATAAAACGCGCCAGCGTCCATCAGGCGCTTTTGCAGCTCGGCCCGGTTAAAGGCTTTTTCCTGCTCCAGTGTGCAGGAATACCGGACCCGGACCACGCGCCCCTCCACGTCCCCAGGATTGAGGGTGCCGCTGGAGATGAAGTCTGCCACGTCCTGCTGCTTCATCGTCACCGTCCGGTGTACTCGCTCCGGGGTGCGCTGGAACTCCGAGACAACGCTCCGGTCCCCGTCTGAAAGCTGGTGCAGCCAGAAGCCGTGAGCGGTCCCCTCATCGTTGAAAGTGAGCTGGTTCACGCTCCCGCAGTAGTAGGCCGGTGTGGTGGAGCTGAGACGCTGGGGCTTGTGGATGTGGCCGAAGCAGGCCAGGTCCACGCCCGCCGCGTCGATGGTAGCCGGGAGGACCACCACATCCTGTCCAGCAAGGAACGTGCTGCCGTTGTCTGCCTCGCTCCCGCTTACCGTGTAGTGAGCCGTGAGAATGGAGGGGAGGCTCCTGTCCAGCTCCGTAGCCAGCCCCAGGATGATGTCGTTGACAAGGGCGGTGGCGTTCCGGTTCTCCGTCTCCTTGTCGGCGCCGGGGCAGAAGAGGCGCAGCCGCGCCTTGTCGAAGCCGGGGACGGCCATAATCTGGACCGGCCCCTCCGATGTCACCAGACGTTCCACCCTCGGCTCGGTGTAAATGTATAGGTTCTTGAGGTCGGGCGTCGCCTTGCGGATAACCTCAAAGGCGCGGGGGTTATCATGGTTCATCGTGCCGAACAGCAGCACCACCGCGTCGCTGTACTCGCACAGGGGGACGATGAAGCGGGAAATGGCGTCGTTGACGTCATCCAGGGCGGTGTCGGCCCACACGCGGGACCGATTGAAGAGATCGCCCGCGATGATGGTCACGGTCGGCCCCTCCGTCCGGGCCTTGTTCACGATGGCGTCCATGCACCGCAAGGTGTCTTGGCGGCGCAGATTTGCGCCGCCCCTGGTGGGGCCTGCCAGGTCCCCCAGGTGAATGTCGCCGGTGTGCAGTATCTTAATCATGGCCTTTCGCCTCCTCATCCTCTCGCTTCTGCGCCCTCGCGCCGTCCAGGTAGGCCGCCCAATAGCGGGCATCGTCAAGGTTGTAGCCGCTCTCTTCCTCCAGCCGCTTTTCCGCGAACTCAATAACCGTCATCTCCGCGCTCCTTTCATCTTCTCCTGACACTCAGGGCAGAGGACCCGCCCATAGGTGCGCTGACTATACCCGGCAATGTCCTCCGCGCTCCACTTACGGCCATTCCTGCTCTGACCGCCGGTAATCTCCCGGCGGCACTCCGAACAGAACACGCCCTGCGGCTCCGGGTCCGCCCAATCCGGGGCAGCTCCGTACTCCGGCGATCTGCTCCAGCTATCCTCCGGCTCTTCCGGTGCCTCATCCCAGGGCATAGGCCCCTCATCCTCGTAGGGGGTGACGGTCTCGGCGGCCTGCGCCGCCGGGAGGCTCGCCCTGGACGCCTGGGTGGGCATCTCAAAGAGCATACCCATCGACTGGAGGTAGTTGCTCGCCACGGCCTGCTTGATTTCCGGGGCGTCCAGGTTGGGGACCACGCGGGCCACGACAAAGGGCTTTTTCAGTTCCTCGTAGGCGTAGGTCCCGGCCAGGCCCAGGGCGGCCCGGATAGCCCGCATAAAGGCTTTGCTCTCAGCCATGGCGGTGCGGTGGGGGAGGAAGCGCCTGAACTGTTGACCGTTGGCTCCGTCTTTCATCCCGGCGGCCTCCAGTGTGCAGTCAATCTCCTTGGTGGCTTTCATCAGCCGGAAGCCGCCGGACGGCTCCGGGACCCGGATAGTCACGGTGACAGCTACGTCGTGGACGTGCTCACAGGTGCCGCATACCCTGGGCTTTCCGGTGGCCCGTGCCATTTCAATGCACCGCTGGCAGCCCTCGGTCCGCTCGGTGGCGGTGTCCACGATGCTGATGTTGGCCGCCGCAGCCAGCTTCATGCCGCCTACCTTGGTGATGGCAAAGGCGCTGCTGGACTTCTCGTAGTAGATGTCCTTGCTCGGCCCCCGGTTGGAGCTGTCCTGCCGGACGTCGAGCTGGACCTCGGAGACGGTGATCCGCTGGAGGTTGCTCGCTACCTGCATGGTGGTGACGGGGACCAGGACGTTGTACTTGTCCTTGGGGTACTTGTTGAGTTGGACGATGGCATTTTCCATATTGGGTAATCTCCTTTCGGCTTGACAGGGCCGGTAGGAATGTGCTACAATAACTCCAGGTTAGTTATTTTCGCGCTTGGCCGCTTCCCGTTGCACCGGGGGCGGCCTTTTCCTTTCCTAAGCCAATCAAGATGATGTCGTTGATACTCTCTTCCAGCTTCCGCAGGAAGTCCAGGGCCTCCATGAAGTCGGTCCGCTCAGAGGCATCTATCACGCCGTCAAAGGCGATTTCCTCCAGGCGGTCGGCCACGTCTTGGCCGTCCTCGATGAGCCGCCGGACCCTGAGCGTCGCATGGGCAAGGGGACGGTCGGTGGCCGTTCTCCCGATTGCCCGTCCTACCGGACAGGTGGCGCAATACCTGGGTAGGATGTCCGGGCTTTGGTAGCACTCCGCATAGACCAGGGCGTCTTCCGGCTCCATCTCCACGTCGCCGCGCTCATGGCGGCCTATGGTCTCCGGCGAAAACGGAACAACAGTCGAGGCCGTTCCGCGGCTGACAAATCCGGCCCTCATCCTTGCCTCCCGCAGATACGCGGGGGGCTTTTTTGTTGCTGTGATAGCCACTCTCATTCACCCGCTTTCTGGTATGATTTTGGTAGATGGTTCAGACCTGGGGCGCGATGCACTTCAACCGGCGGGCGGCTCTCATGGCGTTGTCGGTCAACTGCCGCTGCCATGCGCCCTGCGACGGCGCCCACCGGAAGCCCTCTCCCTTGAGTTCGGTTCGGACGTCCGCGTCGGGTTTCCCATCGAAGATGACCTGGAGGCGGTTCTCCGTGGTGTTCACCACGACCCGGCCCCCGTCAAACTCCCAGCCCTCCGGGGTGCTCTCGGTCCGCTTCTTGAGTTCTGCGATCCGGCCACGGATGCGCCGGATATTGGCGTTGTTGTTCTGGAGCGCGTAGGCCGGATAACCGATGCGCCCGCAGAAGTCCGGCTCTCTGAGCTTGGCGATGTCCTCCGGGGTGTAGCCCAGCTCCGCGAGCTTGGCGTCTCCCTTGGCCGGGTCTTTCATACGGATGGCGGCGTTGGCCGCTTTCATCATCTCCTGGTGCTTCTCCAGGGCGGCGAGCTTCGCCTCCAGCTTCTCCACGGCCTGCGGGTCATCGGAGCTGATACCGCCGGTGCCGACGCTGCGGATTTTATCAAGCAAACCCTGGATGTAGTTCCACTCTTCCAGGTTGCGGTCTCTGGCCGCGTTCTGCTTCTCTTTCTTGCGGACCGGGAAGTTGTCGCCGCCGGAGATCAGGATGGAGGGGCAGCGGGCCTCGATGGAGTAACTGGCGTTCATGTTCTCGGCCAGCTTGCGGCAGTAGGTCTCCAGCAGCCGGTCGATTTTCTCATGGTACATGGGGTCCACGCGCTGCTTCTGGCGCTCGGCCAGCTCGGTAGCCGCGTCCACCATACGGCGGTACTCGGCGGTCGCGCTCCCGGCCTTGTAGTCCCGGAAGCTGTTCATGTCGTTGGCGCGGCGGGCGGCCTCTTCGTTGATGGTATGGTAGCTCATTTCCTCGCGGCTCCTTTCTTGGTCTTCACAATGCAGATCAGGGCGTCCGAGCGCCACACATCGTAGATGTCCTGGAGCTTGTTGGTGTTGCGGTAGTTCCGCATACTGTCATAGCGCTTCTTGGCCTCTTCCGGGGTATCGTACTCAAAGACCATGTTCTTTTTCTCGCTGTCCGCGAGGAAGACCTTGAGCGCGGCTGTCTCTTCACTGTCCTTGCGAGCGTTCTTCCGCTGGGGGAGCACTTGCAGGTTGTAGGTTATTTTCACGCTTATTCCTCCTATGCCGAGTACACAAGATGGTCCTCGGTGATGATGTCTGCCCAGGTCATACCGTCCGTACCTGGGATGGGGTCATCCAGGCTCACCGTCTTAATGCGCCTGGATTGCTTGTGCTGCTCATGCCCGATTGCACTCCGCATGGCAGCGCAGGCGATGGTGGTAAACTCATAGCGGTAAATGTCCGGGCGGGCGAACCACCGTTTCACGGCCAGCAGATAGCCGAAGACGGCAACGTCGAGGTATTCATCCACCGGGAGGCCCCGATGTCTGACGTACCACTCTACAAGCCGGTAATGCTGCTCGGCTACGCTCCGTTCCGCCGGAGACAGGGGTGTGAGAGTTTGACGCCTGCACATAGTACCCCCCCCGCAGCTTTGCTTCATCGCTCCGGCCCCCTCTCAGCAGTAGATCGGGTCCCTGCCGCGGGGGACGGTCTCGCCCTGGAAGCAGCAGCCGCAGAACTGCCAGATACCGTTAGGCCACGTTCCGGCCACACGCTTGAACGTGTAGTAGGTGGGACGGAGCCGCCCGGTCTCCGGGTCCTCCCGGTGGGAGTACGGCTCACCCATCTGAGCGCACCGGGCGCTCATCGAGGCCGGAGGCAGACAGTCCATGGCGTCATCCACAACGGCCTGCTCCACATAGTCGCCTATCTCTGCCTTGGAGTAGTCGAAGTTCTCCTGGGTGAAGATCGGCTTACCGTCGTACTCGGTCGGAGCGTCGGCGCGGTCGCACTTGTAGGTCCACATGATTTTTTCTCCTTTCCTTGGCCGGTCCAGGTTCTCAGCTCCCAGCCGGTGAATACTAAGATTGCCGCGCTCGCAGGGATTGAAAAGGCCCCGGCGGTCTGGATTTGAAGCTGAATGACATCAATCATCAGCAGAATGAGGCGGGCCGTCACCATGGCCGCAAGGCAGAGGATGGATAGCCGGTAGTAGCTCCGGGCGTAGGCCCGGCGTCTCTTGCGCTTCTCCACGGCTACGCCCCCCGTCTCACGGGCGCGTTCAGCTCATCCAGGCCGTAGCGCTCATGGAAATACCGCTTGATGACGCGCCCGTCACAGGTGCATTTGCCCTGGTCCTCCAGCTCGCGGTTGAGGCTCTTGATGACCTTGTAGCTCTTGGACTTGGAGTAGCCCAAAATCCGCATCACGTCCTCCACGAAGTAGAACATATCGCGGGCGGTCTTGAGGGGCTTCGTCGCCATGGGTCATGCCTCCTTTTGCTCGTAGTTCGCCATGTACTCCCGGACAATGGGGATGAGCTGGTGGCCCGCACAGCGGCCCGTGGTGGTCTCGATCAGCGTCGTGTACTTGACGCCGGACCGCTCGGCCAGCTCTTTCACCGTCATTCCGGTCTGTGCGGTGAAGAGCCGGACCTCAATGCCGAAGTCGGTCTTCGGCTTAACTCGGTTTGCCGTTCTCATGCTTGGTTCCTCCTTGTGTCTAATTTATACGGCTTGTTTTTTGGGTGGTTTTGGTATATACTGTTACCAGGTGTCCCGGCGCGGAATGAAGATAAAATCTCCATCTACCGGGTCGCAGGGTTCACCGTCAAAGGCGTTGCCCTGCTTGGTGCAGATGTCCGGTTTCCGGCCAGCTCGCGGGTCCACGTCCACCAGGAGGCGGCCCGTTCCGTCATCGTAGACCGGGCGGCTCCAGCTATCTCGGCCACGGTGGAAGATGGGCAGCAGTCCGCAAGTGTGGGGGTGGTAGGCCACGCCCACGGCGTTCTCCAGCTTTCCAGCCGGCGTCCCGTAGATGCTTTCCCCGTTGGGGGTCAGCAGGGACAGCATCTCCGACATCGCGGCCCCGTCCCGGACGTGCCAGTAGGTGATCGGGGCGGCGTCGCAAACGACGCTGCGCCCTCCCGACCGGATGCGGATGACTTCGCACCCACAGTTCTTGCACTTCATCGGTATCAACCTCCAATCGCGGCCCGCTCCGGCGCACCGGACAGGCGAGTTGTCGGGTCAAATTGCTTGCCGTCCTGGTAGCCCAGGGCGCGGTAGGCGTCGCGCCAGCCGCCGGTCTTCTCCTTGCCGAAAGATGTCTTCTTGCCCATGTCGGCCATGTTGTCATCTACGGCCTTGGGGACCACCATCACAAGGCCCCATTCCTGGTGCTCTTCTTCCTGCTCGCGGAAAGCAGCCGCCACGCCACGGGTGAAGCCCCATCCGTAGGCGTTGCACTTCTCACGGTAGGTCCCGGACGGGTCGCTGGGGTCCCGCTTGATGTTGGCCTTGATGGAGGCCATCACGCAGTCGTAGGCGTAGAGGAAAATCCTCTTTGCAATCTCGAAGTCCTCTTCCAGCCCCACCAGGCCAATCCTGTTCGTCTTGCAGCCAGCGCCCCGGTTCCGGTAGGCCCGGCAGCAGTAGTGCTCCGCGATGATAGCGGAGAGGGAGACGGCCCAGGGGTTCGTCATAGCGGTGCAAGTGACGTCCAGGACCTCCCGGATGACTTTCACCTTGTCGGCCTTAACGACCTCTTCCGGCCTGAGCTTGTGCTCAGCCATGAGTTCGCGGGCCTTGAGCAGCGCGGCCTTGGCCTCGTTCTCATTCGGGCTTTCTGCCAGGGCCAGCAGCTTAGCGATTTTGTCCTTGATGTTGGTTGCCATTTGGTTAGCTCCTTTCGCACTTGGCCGCCGTTGCACCGGCGGTTTACGGCCTCTTGGTGTTGTAGTCCTTGAGCCTGATTTGGAGGGTGATTTCCTGCTTCCCGATGACCGCATACTCCAGGCGGGCTTCCAGAACTCCGGGGGACCCGTGCAGCTCCAGCCACCGCAGGCTCTTTGCGGTTCCGATGGTCTTAGGTCCCTCCTTGACGGTCACGGGAATATCATCGCTCGCCGCTCCGATGCAGCAGAGGAAAGACAGGACGCTTAGCCTCTTAGCCAACTTCATTCTCTCCTTTCAGCCATTCCAGGCACTCGGCCTTGGTTCCAAACTCTTCCGTCCAGGCATGGCCGGTGCTGTTGTCAATCCCGGTCCAGGTGCCGCCGGCCTCTCCCACCAGGAAGAGGCCCAGCGGCTCATACCGCCCGGTCTCAAAGCCGGAGGCCAGCAGATCGGCGGCCTCGGCCTGGGTGATTTCCTGCGGCTCCATGGCGTCTACTCCTTGTGGGCCGCCCGGTACGCCCGGTTCCGGGCGGTGAGGGCCTGGAAGAACTGCTTGCCGTTCTCAATCCCGCCCAGGATGCAGTCAAGCTCCCGCTCACAGGCCGCCTGCTTGTCTGCGTCGCCGCTCAGAAAGTGGGCCGCGATTTCGGCGTCCAGCTCGCACAGCCGCATTTCCGTTTCATAGTCAATCTCGGTGCTGCTCAAGGAGTAGATGTCGGTCTCAGTGACATCCACCCACCGGACGCCCTTGTAGACCTTGCCGGTAAACCGGGTGACGATACCGTCAATCTCGGCTTCCTGTTCCTGCATAGCCTTGTTGACCGCGCAGCAGGCGAAGCTATTTTCCATGCCGCTGTCCCGCATGGCCTCGCAAGCGCCGATGAGCTGCTGGTAGCAGTTCCAGGCGATGCGCCGGTCATCATGGGTTTCCTCGAAGCTCTTGAGGATGTCCGCGTACTTGTGGGTGAGGACTTCGCGGTGCAGATCGTACTTGTTGCGTTCCATAGGTCAGTTATCCTTTCCGCCGGTTGCACCCGGCCTTGTGGCTTCGGGATGGTCCAGAGGTTGCCGTTCGTACCGCCGTTACCGCCTGCCGGTCATCCCCGGAGCTATGCCCGCTTCCGACCCGGCTTTCACTGCCGCTTCCTGTTTTATCCTCTGGCCCGTTCCCTGGGCCGTTTGTTTTTGGGTTTTTACCTTATTCCTTTGGCTTGATTATATTATACCACATCTGCGTGTTAAGTCAATATTATTAGCAAGCGAATGTGAGAAAATTTTTACCTTATTTTTTGGGTATTTTGTATTCCAGATTGGAGGTGTCTGAATGACGATTTGCGAGCGACTGTTTGAAGAGCTTGACCGGCGCGGCCTGACGGCCTACGGTCTTTGCCGACACCTCGGAGTGGCTACAAGCGTCACTACTGGATGGAAACAACGTGGGACGGACCCGCCTGCAAAATACGTGGTACGCATTTGCGAGTTTTTGGGGTGCTCAATCAGCTACTTCCTGACCGGCAGCGACACGGAGCCAGAAACAAAAAAATCGCCCGCCCCCGGAATATCCGAGAACGGGCGAGAGATGCTGGAGCTTTACGAGAAGCTGCCGGAACGGGAGCAGATACTCTTGATAGGCCGCCTCCAGGAAATGACCGCGCCCCTGCTGGGCGAAGTCAAAAAGGGCGGAACCACCGAGGCCGCGTCCTCAAGCGGACGGGCCGTGTAATCTACGTCGATTTCAGGGGGTGATACCATGCAGAAGATAAGCCCGCAGACCGAGGCGCGTCTATCGGCCGGCGTCCAGAAGTTCCAGCCTATCCTACGCCGCGCCCAGCTTGCGGGCCGGAATGAGAGCGACACGGTAATGATAATCACGGACATTCTCTGTGAGGTCTTCGGCTATGACAAGTACGAAAACATCACTTCCGAGCTGTGCATCAAGCAGCAGTTTTGTGATCTGGCCGTCCAGCTCAACGGCAAGGTCCGCCTGTTGCTGGAGTGCAAGGCGGTGAGCGTGGCCCTCCGGGATGTCCACGTCTCCCAGGCCACAGGCTATGCGGCCAGCGCGGGGATTGATTGGGTGGTGCTCACCAACGGTATCACCTGGAGAATATACCAGGTCCTCTTCGGGAAGCCGGTGGAGACGGTGCTTGTCTGCGAGTTCAACTTCTGCGAGCTGAATGTGAACCGGCCAGAGGACTACGCGCCCCTCTACGCGCTGAGCGTCGAGGCTTTCCAGGAAGAGGGCAACGCGGCCCTGTCCCAGCTCTACGCCCAGCGCCGGGTCCTCAACCGCTTCATAGTGGGTCAAGTCCTCTTGAATGACTGGATGATTGGGACCATTCGCCGCTCCCTGGAGCGCCACTACCCAGGCGTGAAGATGGATGACGGGGAGGTCCGGCGCATACTCCGGGAAGAGGTCTTCCGCCATGAGATCGTCGAGGGACCCCAGGCAGAGGACGCCCGCCGGGACGTGGACGCCGCCAACGCCCGGATGCGGGCCGCGCAGAAAGAGCGTCGGAAATAGCCTGTTGAAAACTCTGTGGAAAAGCTGTTGAAAACTGGACCACCGAGAAAGCGGCCCGGAAAATAAGGTATCAATTGATACCGCATTTCAGAAAATAGGGTATCAATTGATACCGCAAACCCAAAAAATGTGGTATCAATCAGCACCCCATAATAAGACAGTATGTATATAAGACTTAGTAATTATAATATTCCTCTATTATGCGCGTGCGCGTGCGCGAATAGAGCGTACATCGGTATTGGAGGTTGTGAACTGTGGAAAACTTGCCTATCGGCTATCTGAGCTGTCGGAGCTGCGGCTCCATCGAAAACTGCGCGGACCTGGTCTCCGGCCTCTGCCCTGTGTGCCGGAGGGAGAGGGCGGCCCACCTTGCCCAGCTCCAGAGTGACTACCAGGAGGCGCTGCAAGCCGGGGACCCCGCCGCCTCTGCGGAGATCGCCCAGCTCATCCTGGACTACCAGCAGTCCGAGGGCGTCCGGCTCAAGAACGTGCCGGGGGCCTACCGGGTCTCCTGAAAAGGGGCCTGCGCGTGTTTGGCCCATGGGAGGCCCTATAAGCGCTTCTCCGCTCCGGGGGTCCTGGTATATTCATAGGCCCCCTATCGCGGCTCCTGGTCCGTCCTGCGCCCGCCCTGGCATGAATTTGGGAGACTTCCGAAAGGGTGATTGAAATTCCAGCATACAAAGACGAACTGAGGAACACATGGTACGCGTCGTTTTACTACACCGACTGGCAGGGCAAGCGACGCCTCAAAAAGAAACGGGGCTTCCAGCGCAAGAAGGACGCCCAGGCGTTTGAAGAAGAGTTCTTGAGGACCCGCGCTCGGAGCTGTGACATGACCTTTCGCTCTTTCGCGGAAATCTACCTGGGGGACATGGAGCCGCGTCTCAAGCGGACCACCATGCAGAACAAGCGGTATCTCATCGAGCACCGGGTCCTCCCGTTCTTCGGGGACCTCCCACTCAACGAGATCACCCCGGCCCACGTCCGCAAGTGGCAATCGCAGCTTCTCGCGGACAAGGTGGCTCCGACCTATGCGAAGACCATCAACAACCAGCTTTCAGCCATATTCAACTACGCCTGCAAATACTACGGCCTGGGTATCAATCCGGCCAGGCTCGCCGGTAGCGTGGGCAAGAAAGACGCCCAGGAGATGTCATTCTGGACGGTGGAGCAGTTCAACGAGTTTATCCCCCACGTCAAGAAGCTGCCCGCCCGGACCGGCCTGTCGGTCCTGTTCTGGACCGGCCTGCGGATAGGGGAGCTGCTGGCCCTCTGCCCGGAGGACATAGACCTGGAGGCCCGGACGCTCACCGTCCGCCGGAACTTCCAGAGCGTAGAGGGCGAAGAGGTCATAACGGACCCAAAGACGCAGCGGGGCCGCCGTGTGATACCGCTGCCGGAAAAGCTGTGCGATGAGATACGGGCCTATGAGAACGCCCTATACGACCCCCAGCCGGATGACCGGCTCTTTCCGTTCACGAAGCACTACTTCCGGCGGGCGATGCTCAAGGGGTGCGCGGAGGCCGGCATGGACCCTATCAGGCTCCACGATCTGCGCCATTCCCACGCCGCCCTGCTCATCCACCTGGGGACGCCTATCCTGCTGGTGAAAGAGCGCCTGGGCCATGAGGACATACAAACGACGCTGCGGACCTATGGACACCTGTACCCCACCACCAGCGATGAAGCGGTCAAAAAGATGGATGATTTGATGCGTTAATGCCAAAGTAATGCCACGGAAACAGAAAAAGCCCCGCAAACCCTTGATTTATCAGGGCTTGCGGGGCTTTTGTACTTTATTCCCACTCGATCGTAGCGGGCGGCTTGGACGTGATATCGTACACAATCCGGTTGATATGGGGCACTTCGTTGACAATCCGCACGCTGATCCGGTCCAGCACCTCGTAGGGAATACGGGTCCAGTCGGCGGTCATGAAGTCTGTGGTGGTGACAGAGCGGAGAGCCAGAGTGTAGTCATAGGTCCGGCCGTCACCCATAACGCCCACGGAACGCATGTTGGTGAGCACCGCGAAATACTGGTTCATGGTGCCCTCCAGATGGGCCTTAGCGATCTCGTCCCGGAAAATGAAGTCTGCCAGGCGCAGAGTGTCCAGCTTGTCCTTCGTCACCTCGCCGATGACCCGGATGGCAAGGCCCGGACCCGGGAAAGGCTGGCGCATGACCAGATACTCCGGCAGGCCCAGCTCCCGACCAAGCTGACGGACCTCGTCCTTGAAGAGCATCCGCAGGGGTTCGATGATCTCCTTGAAGTCCACATAGTCCGGCAGGCCGCCCACGTTGTGGTGGCTCTTGATGACGGCGGCGTCGCCGGTGCCGGACTCGATCACATCGGGATAGATGGTGCCCTGGACCAGGTAATCCACCTGGCCGATCTTTTTGGCCTCCGCCTCAAAGACACGGATGAATTCCTCCCCGATGATCTTCCGCTTGCGCTCCGGCTCGCTGACGCCGGAGAGTTTGGAGAGGAACAGCTCCTCCGCGTTGGCCCGGACGAAGTTGATGTCCCACTTTTTGAAGGCCTCCTCCACCTCGTCGCCCTCGTTCAGGCGCATGAGGCCGTGGTCCACAAACACGCAGGTCAGCTGGCTGCCTACGGCCTCGGCTACCAGGGCTGCCGCCACGGAGGAGTCCACGCCGCCGGACAGGGCCAGCAGCACCTTGCCGTCCCCCACCTTCTCCCGGATCTGGCGGATGGCAGTCTCCTTGTAGTCGCCCATGGTCCAGTCGCCCGCTGCGCCGCAGACCTCATACAGGAAGTTGCGGATCATGTCGGTGCCATGCTCCGTATGATTGACCTCCGGGTGGTACTGGACGCCGTAGAAGCCGCGGCCCTCATCGCAGATGGCCACATTGGGGCAGGCGTCGGAGTGGGCCACCAGAGCGAAGCCCTCCGGCACCTTCTCCATGTAGTCCCCGTGACTCATCCAGGTGATGCCCTGGGCGGGAAGGCCCTTGAAGAGCTTGCAGGCCGAATCGAAATACGTCTCGGTCTTGCCGTACTCCCGGGCGGAGTCGTCCTGGGCCTCGGTAACCCGGCCGCCCAGGTTATGGGCCATCAGCTGACAGCCGTAGCAGATGCCCAGGATGGGCACGCCCCAGGTGAAAATGGCCGGGTCCACCTGGGGGGATTTGGGATCATACACGCTGTTGGGGCCACCGGTAAAGATGATGCCGATGGGATTCATGGCGCGGATGTCCGCCAGCGGGGTGGTGTAGGGCTTTACCTCGCAGTAGACGCCGCACTCCCGGACCCGGCGGGCAATGAGCTGATTGTACTGTCCGCCGAAGTCCAGCACGATGACAGTCTGGTGAGACAAGGGAATTCCTCCTTTGTGTAAATTCGGTTTATGAGATCTCTGCGCCGCCCCACTCCACCAGGGTGAAGCCGGTACGCACCGGGGCGGCCAGCGTCTGGGGCGGAAGCTCCACGGAGCGGTCCAGCGGCTTCCAGGCCATGAAGACCCGCAGCACCGTGTCCGGCGCCGGGTCTGCCGTGAGCCGGGCATGGTCCGTGTAGGAACTTGTCTGGAAGGCGATCAGATTATAGGCGTTCCCCTCCATGTGGGGCAGCCAGTAGACAATAAACTCGTTGGCCTCCCGGCGGTTCAGACCCAGAGTGGCCAGGGTGTCCTCCAAAAAGGCGGCGGTGTCCCTGCCTGGTACGCAGAAGCCCTGGGAGAAGTCATATTCCGTCCGGCTGACGCCCTCCCAGTAGAGGTAATTGTAGGGCTGACCGACCGCGTCCGTCAGCGTCCCGTCGGGGCTGGCGGTGACCATCCAGGAATTTCCATTCATGACGGGATAAACACAGGTCAGTTCCCCGTCATAGTCCAGGGTAACGGTGACATCGGTCTCCGCCTCCGGATAGAGGTAGATGACCGGCTTTGCGTCGGCTCCGCCTCCCGGCGGCGTACAGCTGGGGAGCAGCGCTAGGGCCAGGGTCAGCAGTACCAGAAACAGTGGGGGCCGTTTCATGGAAAAGTCCTCCTTTTTCTGATGCGCCGGAAGATAGGGAACGATCGTTCCGCTATCCTATCAGACGGAAAAAAGAGACGAATCTTACAGAGTGCCGCGGAAAATGCAGAGGATCAGTCCTCGCCCCGGAAGACGATGTTGCCGGGCTCGGCGGACTCGATGATGGCCAGGGACTTCAGGTTCACACCCGCGGCCCGCAGCCGGTCGCCGCCGCCCTGGAATCCCTTTTCTACCGCGCAGCCGATGCCCACCAGCGTGGCACCGGCGGCGTTGACGATGTCGCACAGGCCCCGCATGGCTTCGCCGTTGGCCATGAAGTCGTCGATAATCAGGACCTTGTCGTCGGCGGAGAGCCACTCCTTGGAAACCAGCAGCGTCACCTTTTTCTTATAGGTGTAGGAGAAGATGTCGCTCTGGTACAGGCCGCCCTCGATGTTGTCGCTCTTGGCCTTCTTGGCGAAGATCATGGGCTTGTGGAAGTGGTGGGCCACGATGGCGGACAGGGCGATGCCGCTGGCCTCGGCGGTGAGGATCATGGTGACCTCGTCCATATTGAAGTGTTTGCCGAACTCCTCTGCGATATGGTCCATCAGCTCCGTGTCGATGCGGTGGTTCAGAAAACCATCCACCTTGATGATGTTGCCGGGCAGCACCTTGCCCTCTTTCACGATGCGGTCTTTCAGTTCCTGCATGGGTGATTCCCCCTCGATCTGTCTGTATTTTGCATGGTTTTATGCCAAATTTGATCTTTTTCTATTATCTCGAATCCTGCCGGATTTTGCAACTGTTTTTGCCCACAAAAAGAAGGTGCTTCCTCCGGTGGATTTGCATAGGACGGACAAAACGCGGCAAACGCCGCGCCGTGGAAGGACACGGCGCGGCGTTGGGCATTATTTCCCCTCCAGCTTGTCGGCGGCAGCCTCCAGCCAGCTGCCCTGGAAGGACTCGATGTCTCCGGCGTCGGTAAGGGCGGCCAGGGCCGGGTCGATGGGCATCTCCGCCAGCACGGGAAGATGGTGGCGCTCCGCAGCTTCGGCAGTTTTGCCCTGGCCGAAGAGATGGATCTGCTTCCCGCAGTCCGGGCAGGTGACATAGCTCATGTTCTCCACCAGGCCCACGATGGAGACCTCCATCATCTCTGCCATCTTCACGGCTTTCTCCACCACCATGCTCACCAGCTCCTGGGGAGAGGCCACGATCACGATGCCGTCCAGGGGAATGGACTGGAACACACTGAGGGACACATCGCCGGTTCCCGGCGGCATATCCACGAACAGGTAGTCGCAGTTCCACAGCACGTCGGTCCAGAACTGCTGGACCACGCCGGAGATGACCGGGCCCCGCCAGATGACCGGGTCCGTCTCGTTGGGCAGCAGCAGGTTGGTGCTCATCACCTGAATGCCGGTTTTGGACACCATGGGATACAGGCCCGCCTCGCTGCCTGTGGCCTGGCCGTGGATGCCGAAGGCCTTGGGGATGGAGGGACCGGTGACGTCGGCATCCAGAATGCCGACCTGATGGCCCCGGCGGCGCATGGTGACCGCCAGCTGGCTGGTGACCATGGACTTTCCGACGCCGCCCTTGCCGGACACGATGCCGAACACCTTACCGATGTGGGCTTCGGGATGGTGCTCCTTCAGCAGGGACTGGGGTTCCTGCCGCTCGCTGCAGCTCTCGCCGCAGGTGGAGCAGTCGTGGGTGCATTCGCTCATAGTATGGATATCTCCTTTTTTCGCTTTCGCGTAATTGATAAACACAGGCTCCCGGCCCCGCCGCTGCGGGGAACGGGGAGCATTCCATATCTTATACCTCTACCGCCGCATCCGTCAACCGCTGGACGAAAACTTCCCTGTCTCCGGCAAAAAATTCCCCCTCCCGGCTGTGGCAGGTGAAGAGCAGGATCTGCCGGTTCCCGGCGGCCTCTTTCAAAAACTGCAGGGCCGCAGCGCAGCGGCTGTCGTCAAAATTGGCCAGGGCGTCGTCCAGCACGATGGGCACCTGCTTCTCCGGCGGCAGCACCAGCTCACAGATGGCCAGGCGCACCGCCAGATACAGCTGGTCCAGCGCGCCGGCGGAGAGCAGGGCGGCATCCCGGAACACCGGGTCTCCCACAGGCTCTGCCGAGAGGCGGAAGCTCCGGTCCAGCACCACACCGGCATAGTGGTTGTCGGTCAGTCGGGAAAAGATCTCCGCTGCCCGGCGGCCCAGAGCGGGAGAGAAGCGGTTCTGCAGGGCGGTGTTGGCCCCCTCCAGTGCCTCCATAGCCAGCCGGAGAGCGCTGTACTCCGTTTCCAGCCGCTCCTTTCGGGCAGCCAGGTCCTCGGCAGAAGCCCGCAGCACCGCGGGATCGCCCGCGGCGTGGAGCTGGCCGTCCAGACGGTCCGCGGAGGAGCGGGCCTCCGCCAGTGCGGCGCGGACCCGGTCCAGCTCCGTGGAGATGGCCTCCCGGCTCCGGACGGGAGCGGGGACATCCGCCTCCGGCGTGCCGGGAGCGGGCGCCTGCTGGACCTGAAGCTCATAGCGCATCCGTGCCTCCCGGGCGGCGGTCTCCGCCTCCGCCAGCTCCTTCCGCCGGACGGCACAGGCCCGGAGCAGCTGGTCCGCCGTGGGGATGTCGAAGGCGTCGGGAGCGAAGCGCCGGACCTCCAGCAGGATGCCCTGTTCGTTGGAGGAGAGACTACTATATAAGGTGTCCGCTGCGGCGGACTTGGCGTTGACACTGGCCTGGGCGGCGTCCCGGGCCTCGCACAGCTTGGCGTAATCCTCAGCCAGCTGGCGGATGGCATCCAGGTCCGCGGTGCCGAAGCGCTTCAACCGGAGTTCTGCCCAGCCGGCCTGAAACGCCCGCTTTTTCAAAAAGAGAGCGAGGGCGCACACGCAGGAGAATCCGGCTAGCATGGTGAGAAGCGCAAGCAGCTTGCTGTGGCTGCCTGTGAGAAAAAGTACCGCATAGGTCACGACGAAACACAGTGGGACACCAATTAAAAAAGTCAGCACGCCGGGGACCGGATTCCATTTGACAGGCTCGTTCTCAGTTCCTGCGGCCTCTCGCCGGGCGCTCTCCGGACTCTGCCCGGCAAAGGGACTCTCATTCACAGCGGCCTCCGCCCGCAGCAATGCCTTCATGGCCTCGTCCCGCTCCGACCGGGCCTTGTCCACGGCTCTCCGGGTGGTCTCCAGATTGACGATGGCGCCGCGGAGCCGGGCGATGGTCTCGTTCTCCGGGATTTGGTCCTGCTGAAGCCGCTCCTGCACCTGCGCGGCGCGGACCTCTGCCTGTTCCGCCGCCGATGCGGCACCGGAGAGGGCCTGGCGGCGCTGGGCGGCCTCCCAGCGGTCGCAGTCCGTCAGTTCCGCCTGTAGGATCTCCGCCCGACGGGACAGAGCTTCGACCTCGGAGCGGGCCTGCACCAGCTGCCGGGCCAGAGAGTTGCTCTCCGACAGCTGACGGTCCAGTTCGGCCAGCTCCGTCTCCAGAGCGGGGAGCTGCCCGGTCCTGTTATGGCGGCGACGATTCAGCTGCTTTTTCAGGGCATCCGCAGCCTCTGTATAGGAGGTGCCCTCCTCTCCGGAGGAGATCAAGGCCGCGATGCGCCGTTCCAGCTCGGCGTCCTGGCTGATGGGCAGGTTATTCTGCCGGATAAAGGCGCTGCGCTCAAAGACCTCCCGGCTGATGCCCAGCAGGGTCTCGCCGCAGGCGGCACCGGTCAGGCCCGGCACAGGCTCGTTGGTACCGGCGTATACGGCACTGAATTCCCCCATGGGGCTGGTCTGCCGCCGGGTGGCGCGGGTCAGAGTCAGCTCCCCCAGTTCCGTGCCGCAGTCCATCCGGCCGGACATGGCCGCGCCTGACCAGGGAGCAAAGCGGTTTTTATCCGCAATAAAACCAGCGCGGTCCCGCTCCCGGCTGTTGACACCATATAAAATAGAGAGCAGAAAGGCGCACCAGGTGGACTTTCCAGTCTCGTTGGGGGCTTCGATGATATTCAGACCGTCCCCCAGCTCCAAAGACCGGCCCTGGAGTTTGCCGAAGGTGGCGGTCATACGATGAATCCGCAGATCAATCCCTCCTACTATGTATACATTTTATTTCCATGGACATTATACCACTGTCGCCTCCGTTTGCACAGCTTATTTTCCCGACCTGCGCAAGGGGAAAGGGGACGAAAGCCGGAGAAATCGCCACAGTAATCAGAAAAATAAAAAAACCTCGAAAAAGGTATTGACAAAAGGGGAAGGATTTGGT
>NZ_KI271753.1:0-757 GCF_000469445.2 Oscillibacter sp. KLE 1745
AGGCGGTGTTCTTCATAGCCTTGAACTGCTCCGCACCCACCAGATGGAAGGTAGAGGGGAACAGAGAGGTGTGGACGATGACGAAATCGGACTTTGCATACAGCTCCTCCGGCGTCGCCATGGTGATCCCCAGTCCCTCGACATCCGCCTGCTTCACATAGGGATCCGTGGCCAGAATGTTCATCTCAAAGCCGGAGAGCTTCTTCACCACCAGCCGGGAGATCTTGCCCATGCCGATGATGCCCACCGTGGCGCCCTTCAGCTCGATGGTCTTGTAGGTGTTGCGCTCTTTGAACTGGCCGGCCCGGGTCAGCTGATCCATCTGCACCGTCCGCTTGGACAGTGCCAGCAGCAGCATCACGATATGCTCCGCCACTGCGTTCAGGTTGGAGAAGGGGGCGTTGACCACCAGGATCCCCTTTTCCGTGGCGTGATCCACCGCGATATTGTCCACGCCCATGCCGTGCTTGGCGACTACCTTCAACGTCGGGATGGCGTCCATGATCTCCACCGTGATCTTCGCCGAACGGATCAGGATCGCGGAGCAGCCCTGCGCCTGCCGGATGATCTCGCCGCTCTCCGTGGAAGTGCCCTGCACGACCTCGAAATTCTCCCGGAGATACGCCACCGCATCCGGGTGGATATGCTCGGTCAGAAATACCTTTTCCATGTTTATGTACGCTCCTTCTCAGCCGCGGATCCGGCTGATGGTCTCCTTGCCCCACTTGACGATGATCCCTTCGTCAGAGGAGAGCAG
>NZ_KI271754.1:0-9652 GCF_000469445.2 Oscillibacter sp. KLE 1745
CCATTGGGACAGCGCCCCCCCGCCCCGCCCTGATCCTCCCCCCTCCGGCGAGAATGGGCCGGACAGCCTCAGCAGCCTGCTCCGGCATCTGCTGGACCAGTTTCACCTGAGCAGTGTGGATTCCGGGGACCTGCTGCTGTTGGCCATCCTCTTCTTCCTCTTCCGGGAGGGCGCGGATGAAGAGCTGCTGGTGGCCCTGGGCCTGCTGCTGATCTTGTAAATGACAGAAAAAACACGCCGCAAGCATTCTGTGCTTGCGGCGTGTGGCGCAGAAGGAGGGATTTGAACCCTCGCGGCGTTTTTTAGACACCCTACTCCCTTAGCAGGGGAGCCCCTTCGGCCTCTTGGGTACTTCTGCAGATACGATATTCACTGATTAAAGATGTGGCGGAGAGAGTGGGATTCGAACCCACGGACGCTTGCGCGTCGCCGGTTTTCAAGACCGGTTCCTTCAACCGCTCGGACATCTCTCCATCATGGAAAGGCGCCATCCGTCGGACGCCTGATTATTATACTATATCGATTGGCGATTTGTCAACAATCTGCTCCCATTTTTATTTTTTTAATTTTTTTCATTTTAGGGGTTGCATTTCCAGAAACAGTATGCTATTATAAGTGAGCTGACTTCGAGCAGCACATTTCCGGGTGTGGCGCAGTTGGTAGCGCGCTTGACTGGGGGTCAAGAGGCCGTGAGTTCAAGTCTCGCCACTCGGACCAATCGAAGCATCCAAATTGGATGCTTCGATTTTTTTTACTTTCACCGACATCTCCCCTGGCTTGTTTGTGACTGGCCGCACACATTGCCGAGTGGGCAATGTGTGCGGCCTTATTGTTCAGAATATACCGGCGGAAACAAACACAGCATCCATGTTGTACAGATTGCGGCGGGCGTCTTCTGATTCGCAGTCCCCCCCCTGCTCTTCCGCTACCGACCTAGCTGTCCGGAGATTGCATGCCATGACCGGCTATCTAAAGATTTCCCCATTTTGAAACTTTTTTCGACAAACCGGCGTCTATTAGGTAGAGCAGAACCAAAAGCAACAGATCACATAGGCGCCCGAGGAGGACTCCCATGGTTTATACAAATGATAGAGCCGCAGACGTACATAGCTCAAAAGGGCGGCGTAGAAAGCGCTCCCGCAGACTGCGCTGGCCTTTGAAGCTTTTCTGCATGTGTCTGGTATTGTCTGCCGTGGTTTTGACTATACGCACAGTGAGATCCTTTTCCGCCCCCATGTCTGCGTTGGAGCCTGCGGAACAACTGGCGGAGCAGCACCCGGAGTCTTCGCTGCAGGAACCCGATGCCCTGCCGCCGGTCGAGCTGAATCCGGCCCCCCAGTCCGGCGCCGTTACTCCGGATGACTGGCAGATCCTGCTGGTGAACCGCTGGAACCCTTTGCCCGATGGATACACGTTTGAACGGACAAAGCTGAAGTATGGCCACTCGGTGGATTCCAGAGCATACCCGGATCTGCAGGAGATGATGGACGACTGCCGGGCAGCGGGATTGGACCCGGTGATCTGCTCGTCCTACCGGACACAGGCCAAGCAGCAGGAGCTGTACGAAAACAAGCTCCAGCGTTTGATAGAAGAGGGATATTCATACGAAAACGCCGTCACGGAGGCTGGAACTGTGGTAGCCGTGCCGGGCACCAGTGAGCACCAGACGGGCCTGGCCCTGGACATCGTAGACGCCTCCTATCAGATTTTGGACCAGGGGCAGGAGGACACCCTGGTCCAGCAGTGGCTGATCGAGCACAGCTGGGAATACGGTTTTGTCCTGCGCTATCCCAACGCCAAAAGCGAGATCACAGGCATTATCTATGAGCCCTGGCACTACCGCTATGTGGGCCGGGAAGCCGCCCGGGAGATGACGGAGCTTGACCTGTGCCTGGAGGAATACGTAGACTGGCTCTCCGCCCAGTGAGCCATCGTATATATGCAAACGACGCCTTGGACAGATACGATGTCCAAGGCGCTGTTTTGTCATGGTTCGTCGTGCTCACTGCCGTCTGGCCGTGCGGTAATCGTCGCCGGGCCGGTAGAAGGGACAGTCCCGTGTGCCGCCACGGAGAAACCGCTCCATTTCGTCCTCGTCCAGGTCCGCTTCGCAGACGTAAGCCGCCAGTTCCTCGTCGTAGTCGTAGTAGACACACTCCTCGCAATTTGCCGACATGCTCTCTCCTCCTCACAGCAGGACGGCGTACAGGCCGTCCACGTCCAGTCTTTCCCGGATCACCAGGGCCTCCAGATCCGCCCGGGCCGACGGCGGCGCAGACCAGCACATCCCGCAGCCGGCGGTGATGCTCCGGGGCACCGGAATCAGCCGCCCCGGCAGCCCCGCCGCCTGGCAGGCCCGCTCCATGGCCATGGCCCCGGTGGTGGTGGCGAAAGTTACCACGAACCGCTCCTCTTTTTTCCGCATGGTCAGACTGCCTCCGCCGCCAGGATACGGACCGCCTCTGCAGCCGCGTCGGTCTCTGCCTCTGTATTGAAATAGGACCAGGAGAACCGCACCGCGCCCTGGTCCTCGGTCCCCAGCGCCCGGTGGAGCCGGGGGGCGCAGTGGGCGCCGGGCCGGGTGGCGATCTCAAACCGCTCCGCCAGCTCGTCCGCCACCTCCGAGGAGTCCAGATCAGCGATATTCAGGGACACGATAGGCGCCCGGAGCTGTACAGCAAAATTCCCATACACTTTTACGCCAGGAATGGTTCTAACGGTTTCATAGAACCGCCGGGCCAGGACGGACTCGTGCATGCGGACTGCGTCCCGACCGGTACGCTTCAGAAACGCCAAAGATGCTCCCAGGCCGGCAATACCATGGCTGTTGAGGGTCCCCGCCTCCAGCCGGGTGGGATAGGCCTCCGGCTGGGTCTCAGAGTAGCTCTGGACGCCGGTGCCGCCCACGGCAAAGGGGCGAATCTCCACCCCCGCTCCCACACAGAGCCCGCCGGTGCCCTGGGGGCCCATCAGGCTTTTGTGGCCGGTGAAGCACACCACGCTGATGTGCTGCCGTTCCATGTCAATGGGAAATACCCCTGCGGTCTGGGAGGCATCCAGAATGAACAGAAGCCTGTGCTTCTGGCAGAAGTTCCCCACCCGCTGGATGTCCATCAGATCCCCCGTCAGGTTGGAGCCGTGGGTGCACACCACTGCCTTTGTATTCGGCCGCAGGAGCCGCTCAAAGTCCTCGTAGTCAATCCGCCCCTGCCGGTCTGCCGGGACGAAGTCCACCGCCCCTCCCTGCGCCCGCAGTCTGTACAGCGGACGCAGAACCGAGTTATGCTCCAGATCTGTGGAGATCACATGGTCCCCCGCCCCCAGCAGGCCGGAGATGGCGATGTTCAGCGCCATGGTGGAATTGGGCGTGAAGGCCACACGGTCCGCCCGGGAACAGCCGAAGAGAGCCGCCAGCGCCTGACGGACGCCGTAGATGCTCCGGGCCGCCTCCAGGGCCTCCGGATGGGTGCCCCGGCCGCTGTTGCCGTAGTCATTCATGGCCGCGGCCACCGCCTCTGCCACACCGGGAGGCTTGGGCCGGGTGGTGGCGGCGTTGTCCAGGTAGATCATGGCTTGATGACCTTCCCGGCATTGGCCAGGGCCTCCACAATGGCGTACATATTCGTGACGCCGCCCACAGCCAGCTTCTCCGCCAGACCGTAAAAGTTCAGGCAGGTGCCGCAGGTGAGGATCTCCACTCCCTGGGCCTCCATATTCCGCAGGTCCTCCAGAGATTCGGAACCCTCCACCGTCAGCTTGGCACCACCGTTATAGAACAGGACGGTCCTGGGCAGCCGGGGCAACTGGCTCACGGCAAAAAGGAAGCTCTTCATCAGCAGCTTCCCCAGTTCGTCGCTGCCCCGTCCCATGGTCTCTGAATCCACGGCCACCACCAAGTCGCCCCGGGCGTCCGGAACACAGGTCAGAGCAGGTTCCTCCGCCGGGGCATCTCCCACCGGCTCCGCCACTTCCATGGTCACCACAAACAGGTGCTCTCCCTTCTTCTCCGCCTGGACCGGCAGGTGGTTCCCCGCCGCCATGCGGGTCAGGTTCTGCACCGCGATCTCATTGTCCACCCGGACCTCCAGCGTTCCCGGCTCTCCCAGCTCCCGCAGGGCTTTCGTGGCCTTCACCACCGGAATGGGGCACGGCTCCCCCACAGCGTCCACGATCACAGTTTTCATCTTGTTCTCCTCTCCCCGCCCCTCGGCGGCTGTGTGTTTCATCCGTTCGCCTGCAGCAGGACGGAGGATTTAGAGCCCGTCCCCAGGCGATCTTTCCGTCTGCATACCGCTCGACCACCAGCCTAACGCTGCCCGCGCGCACAGAACCATCGTCCGGACCGGCAGGGACAGTTCCGCTGCGGAGCGGTTGCCGTTCCTTCTAGGCGGGACGGCACTCTACGGCCATTGTATCGTCTCTTTCCTGTAAAAGCAAGGGATGTTTTTTGAAAAGAACATCGCTCTGCCTGTCTGTTTGGGAAAATCAAGGACTGTTTTTCCGTTTTTTGGGCAAATTTCTTGACAGAGACATGGATGTGCTCGTAAAATAGGACACATCTATGGCACCGCAAAATTCGACGCGGTAGAGTTTATGAAGATTTGAGGCTGTTGATATGAAGACCCCCTTTGTCACAAAGGACCAGCTGGAGGCCATCGCCGCCCAGTACCCCACCCCGTTCCACATCTATGATGAGCAGGGCATCCGGGAGAATGCCCGCCGCCTGCGGAAAGCATTTGCCTGGAATCCCGGCTACCGGGAGTATTTCGCCGTGAAGGCCGCTCCCACCCCTGCCCTGCTGAAGCTGCTGCACGAGGAGGGCTGCGGCTGCGACTGTTCCTCCATGACGGAGCTGATGATCTCGGAGCGGTGCGGCATCACCGGTGAGAACATCATGTTCTCCTCCAACGATACCCCGGCGGAGGAATTCCAGATGGCGGACCGGCTGGGCGCCATCATCAACCTGGACGATCTGACGCTGGTGGACTATCTGGAGCGGTCCATCGGCCATGTGCCGGAGAAAATCTGCTGCCGCTACAATCCCGGCGGCGTGTTCACCCTGGGCGAGACCCGGGAGGGCTTCCAGGTGATGGACAATCCCGGTGACGCCAAGTACGGCATGACCCGCGCCCAGATCGCGGAGGCATTTACCCGCCTTTCCGCCATGGGCGCCAAGGAGTTCGGCATCCACGCCTTCCTGGCCTCCAACACCCTGTCTAACGACTACTACCCCGCCCTCGCCCGCATTCTCTTCCAGCTGGCAGCGGAGCTGAAGGCGGAGACCGGCGTCCATATCACCTTCATCAACCTCTCCGGCGGCGTGGGGATCCCCTACCGTCCGGAGCAGCCTGCCAATGATATCGCCGTCATCGGCGAGGGAGTCCGCCGGGCCTATGAGGAGGTGCTGGTGCCCGCCGGGATGGGTGACGTGGCTCTGTATACCGAGCTGGGCCGCTTCATGACCGGTCCGTACGGACATCTGGTCACCCGGGCCATCCACGAAAAGCACATCTATAAGGAGTACATCGGCGTGGATGCCTGTGCCTGCAACCTGATGCGTCCGGCCATGTACGGGTCCTACCACCATATCACCGTGATGGGCAAAGAGGACCAGCCCTGCGACCATAAGTATGACATCGCCGGCAGCCTCTGCGAGAACAATGACAAGTTCGCCGTGGACCGGATGCTGCCCAAGATCGACATGGGGGACCTGCTGGTGATCCACGACACCGGCGCCCACGGCTTCTCCATGGGCTACAACTACAATGGCAAGCTCCGCTCCGCCGAGCTGCTGCTGAAGGAGGACGGCTCCGTGGAGCTGATCCGCCGGGCGGAGACGCCGGAGGACTATTTCCGCACATTGGTCTGGTGAGGAAACCGCCCAGTCCCGCAGCAACGGATCAAAATCAAAAGCGCCACCGCAGGAGCGGCGGCGCTTTTTCTGTTTTTGTCAGGCGGAGGCACCTGTCTGGTCTTCAGCAGTGAAGTAGACGAAGAAAGTCTCGCCGGTGCTCTCCTCCCCGGAGTCATCCACAAACTGCTCCAGATAAGCGATGGAGAAGTCCGTAAAACCGGAGGGTACCTCATAGACCAGCTCGCCGCTGCGCTCCTCGTCCACGGCCATGGGATATGTACCGGGCAGCTGGTTCTCCCCCACCGGCTCCACTTCCGTATAGGTCTCCATGTCTGTGGTGATGGGATAGGCATAGGCGTCATCGCCGTCGTCCCACTGGACCTGGAAATCAGTGTCATACATCTCAATGCTCTGCTCGAAGGTGTTCTTTACGGTGATGTCCGCCACCAGCAGTACGTTCCCCTCCCCAGGGGTACGGCCCGCGTAGTCGCTGGTAAGGTATGCGCTGTTGACTGTGAAATCAAAGAAGTAGGTCTCCATGGTGTCGCCGGTGCGGCCCTCGCTGGAGCCGCTTCCGCCGCAGGCGGTCAGCCCCAGTGCCATCACCACAGCCGCCGCCAATACAAACAGTCTCTGTTTCATTTCACTCTCTCCCTTGCCAAAAAATAGATCCGGGCCTCCGCCGCCCCCGGCAGAACGCCCCACGACCAATCTCAGTGTACCATGGCGCCCAGCCGGGCGCAACTGCCGTTCAAAAAAATTTTTCTCAGCGCGGGGGCTTCCCTTTGTGCACCTTTATCGGGTGGGGATGATCTCGATCCAGTATCCGTCGGGATCTGTCACAAAATAGATCCCCATGGCAGGATTCTCAAAGCAGATGCAGCCCATGGCGGCATGCTTGGCGTGGGCCGCCTCATAGTCCTCTGCCCGGAGGGCCAGATGGAATTCGCACTCCCCCAGGTCATACTTCTGGGGATGGTCCCGCAGCCATGTCAGTTCCAGGCGGAAGTCCGTCTTTCCATCCCCCAGGTAGACGATGATGAAGCTGCCGTCGGCCGCCGCCTTCCGCTCCCCCACCGGCTCCAGGCCCAGGGCCTCCTTGTAGAACGCAAGAGATTTGTCCAAATCCGCTACATTGAAATTGAAGTGATTGAATGTCAGCATAAGCTCCTCCTGATCGCCGGGGGCCCTCTGCCTCCGGCTTGGTTTGGGTTTAGTATAGCATTTCTGCCCCCTCCGGGGCAAGGCCCTTTCCAAACCCTGCCCGCCGCTTCTTCTTTTTATCCATGTTATACAATTTCCAGAGAAAAATTTGTCGGCTTTTGGCTTGTTTTATAGTTGCCTCCTAAAGTGCACGATGATAAACTTCTAATTGTTAGACAATGCTAACTTTTGAGGAGGAACGTTCCGATGACACTGGACAAGCTGCCCCTGGGGCAGGAGGCCGTCATCACGGCTGTGGGCGGCGAGGGCGCCCTGCGCTGCCGCCTGCTGGATATGGGGCTGATCCCGAAGACCCGCGTGCGGGTGGAGAAGGTCGCACCCCTGGGCGACCCGTTGGAGCTGCGGGTGCGGGGGTACTCCCTGTCCCTGCGGAAGGAGGACGCCGGGAAAATCGAAGTGGAGGTGGCCGGGACATGATCTTCGCACTGGCCGGCAACCAAAACTGCGGCAAGACCACGCTGTTCAACCAGCTCACCGGCTCCAACCAGCACGTGGGCAATTTCCCCGGCGTGACGGTGGATCAGAAGTCTGGCGCCATCCGGGGGGAAAAGGACTGCACGGTGGTCGACCTGCCGGGCATCTACTCCATCCGGCCCTATACGCCGGAGGAGATTGTCACCCGGGATTTCATCCTGAACCAAAAGCCCGACGGCCTCATTAATATCGTGGACGCCACCAATATCGAGCGGAACCTGTACCTGACGCTCCAGCTGATGGAGATGCGTATTCCCATGGTACTGGCCCTGAACATGATGGATGAGGTCACCGCCGGCGGCGGCACCATCGACGTGAAGGGAATGTCCCAGGCATTGGGCATCCCGGTGGTGCCCATCTCCGCTGTGAAAAACCAGGGCGTGGACGAGCTTGTGAAGGTTGCCGTCCAGACTGCCCGGACCAAGACGCTGCCTACGGTGTACGACTTCTGCTCCCCCGGACCGGTCCACCGGTGCATCCACGCGGTGGTCCACCAGATCGAGGATCACGCGGAGGCTGCGGGCCTTCCCGTCCGATTCGCCGCCACCAAGCTCATTGAGGGAGACGAGGACATCGTGACCCGCCTGGCCCTGGACCAGAACGAGCTGGAGCTCATTGAGCACAGCGTCAAGGAGATGGAGGACGAGTGCGGCATGGACCGCAATGCCGCACTGGCGGATATGCGCTACACCTTCATCGAAACCATCTGCTCCGGCACGGTGGTGAAGTGCCGGGAGTCCCGGGAGCGGGCCCGCAGCGAGGCCATCGATCGGGTGGTGACCAACAAATACCTGGCCCTGCCACTGTTCTTCGCCATCATGCTGGGCATCTTCTTCCTGACCTTTGAAGTCATCGGCGCCTTCCTGTCGGATCTGCTGGCCGCGGGGATCGATGCCCTCACCGCGGCGGTGGACAGCGGCCTCGCCGCCTATGGATTGAACCCCGTGGTCCACAGTCTGGTGATCGACGGCGTGTTCGCGGGAGTGGGCAGTGTACTGAGCTTTCTGCCCATCATCGTGGTGCTGTTCTTCTTCCTCTCCATTTTGGAGGACACGGGCTACATGGCCCGTGTGGCCTTCGTCATGGACCAGCTGCTGCGGAAGATCGGTCTCTCCGGCCGGAGCATTGTCCCCATGCTGGTGGGCTTCGGTTGCTCAGTGCCCGCCATCATGTCCACCCGGACACTGGCCTCGGAGCGGGACCGGCGGATGACCATCCTGCTGACGCCCTTCATGAGCTGCTCTGCCAAGATCCCTATCTACGGCGTGTTTTCCGCCGCCTTTTTCCCGAATCATGCCGCCCTGGTGATGATCGGGCTGTACATCCTGGGTATCCTGGTGGGCATCGTGGCGGCCAAGGTGCTGGGCACCACAGTCTACAAGGGCAACCCCGTGCCCTTCGTCATGGAGCTGCCCAACTACCGCTTCCCCTCCGCCAAAAGCGTGTGGCAGCTGTGCTGGGACAAGGCCAAGGATTTTCTGACCCGAGCCTTCACCATCATCTTCGTGGCCACCATCATCGTCTGGTTCCTCCAGACCTTTGACACCCGGCTGAACCTGGTGGATGACAGCGCCGACAGTCTGCTGGCCACCGTGGGTGCCTGGATCGCCCCGCTCTTCGCTCCTCTGGGCTTTGCCGATTGGCGGGTCTCCACTGCCCTCATCACCGGGTTCATCGCAAAGGAGTCCGTCATCTCCACCCTTGGAATCCTTACCGGGTCCGGCGCGGATGTCAGCACCGCCGCCCTGGGGACGCTGTTCACCCCTGTCACTGCCGCCGGGTTCCTTGCCTTCACCCTGCTGTACACCCCCTGCGTGGCCGCTATCTCCGCAGTGAAGCGGGAGCTGGGCTCCGGCTGGAAGGCCGCCGGTGTGGCGTTGAGCCAGTGCGTGATTGCCTGGATGGTGGCCTTCCTGGTCTACCACATCGCGGCGCTGCTGCTGGGATAGAGGAGGCTGCCATGCTGGAAGTTTTGATCCTGGCGGCCCTGGGCGTCTGGCTGGCGCTTGCCCTCCGTTCCTGCCTCCGCCGCAGAGGAAAGGGCTGCGGCGGCTGTGATGGCTGCTGTGACCGCTGCGGCGGTGCCTGCCGCAGCGCCCG
>NZ_KI271754.1:9752-11201 GCF_000469445.2 Oscillibacter sp. KLE 1745
TGCTGTGACCGCTGCGGCGGTGCCTGCCGAAGCGCCCGCCGCTGACATACCCCATATTGTCGGTAAAACGGCCCCGGCGGAATGTTCCGCCGGGGCCTTGCTGAAAAGAACCCCCGCCGGCTGTCTCCGGTGGGGGTTCGCCTCATGTGTCCAGCAGCACCGTGCCGTCCGGCAGGATAAACCGGTCTGTGGAGGGGGTGCTCAGATCTGCCGTCAGGGATGCCATGCGGTAGATGGTCTCCCCCTCCAACAGCCGTTCCGACGCTACCAGTAAGCCTGTCTCCACGCTGACCCAGTACCGTTGGGTGTAACCCTCCGGATCCTGGACCGTCTCCACGTAAATGCAGTTCACATCGGAGACGCTGCGGTAATCCGCGGCGGCGATATCCTCCACCGGCAGGTCCAGGATGGTCTCATAGGTGGGGATGGCCTGCTCGTCATCCGGGGTGATGTCCCCCGCAGGGGCGCTGTAAACGCTGCTCTCGCTGCCATACCAGATATAAGTGATCTCCCCGTCGGTGATGGTGTGGCGAACCTGTCCGTCCGACAGGGAGCGGTCTGTCCGTGTCCAGCGGCCGCTGACCGTGACGGTGGTCTCAAAGGAACCGCTGCCGCCGTCCCACAGCTGCTCCACCCGGATCACCCGGCTGTACTGCCGCGGGCGGGTCAGCGTCTCAATGGCGGTCTGCACCGTCTCCGGCGTCACCGCGATCACTGTCAGGGCGTCACCGCCGGAGGCATTGGTATCCTCTGCCTGTCCGGGGGAGCTCCCCTCCTCCGGCAGCGTGATATGGGAGGAGCGGCGCAGACTGTTGCTGAACATCAGGATCAGAACCATCACCACCAGGACAATAAAGCCCGCGGTGATCCGGTTCAGCTTCCGTTTCTCCATCTCCGCCCTCCTCTCTCAGGGTGCCGTCCGCGGCAGGTCAGACGCCGAATTCTGCCGGCCGATCCCGCCGCAGGCCGAACTTCCACTCGATGGCATCGGCAATCCGGCGGCAGGCATGGCCGTCACCGTAAGGATTCACCGCGTGGGCCATGGCGTCGTAGGCGCTCTTGTCCCGGATCAGCCGCTCCGCCATGGTGACGATGTCATCCTGTACCACGCCGCAGAGCTTCACGGTCCCGGCCTCTACCGCCTCCGGCCGCTCCGTCTCCCGGCGCATCACCAGCACCGGCTTGCCCAGGGCAGGGGCCTCCTCCTGGAGACCACCGGAGTCTGTCAGCACCAGATAAGACCGGGCCATAAGGTTATGCATCTCGTCCGCCGGCAGCGGGTCGATGAGATGGACCCGGGGCGCGCCCCGAAGATAGGTGTCCACTGCTTCCCGCACCACCGGGCTCAGGTGCACCGGGTACACCAGCTCCACGTCCCGGTTCTCCTCGGCGATCTGCCGCAGGGCCAGCATGATGTTCTTCATCGGCTCGCCATAATTCTCCCGCCGG
>NZ_KI271754.1:11301-28100 GCF_000469445.2 Oscillibacter sp. KLE 1745
CCCCCCGCCGGTGGCAGGTAACAAGAACGATCTTCTTCTCCCCATAGGGCAGCTGATTCAGCTCCTCTGTGGAAAAGCGGTAGTCCGGCCGGACTGTGGTCTTCAAAGCGTCGATGACCGTGTTGCCGGTGACGAACAGCCCCTTGGTAATACCCTCCCGCTCCAGGTTGGCCCGATTGTTGGCGGTGGGACAGAAATACAGGTCCGCAATGGCGGACACCAGCTTCCGGTTCATCTCCTCTGGAAAGGGAGAATACTTGTCATAGGTTCGCAATCCTGCCTCCACGTGCCCAACGGACACCTGATGGTAAAAGGCTGACAGGGCACCGGCAAAGGTGGTGGAGGTGTCCCCGTGAACCAGGATCATATCCGGCTTCAGGGCGTCGATGGCCTCGTCCATGCCGGTGAGGCACTTGCTGGTGATGGTGGACAGCGTCTGCCGGGGGGTCATGATGTCCAGATCCCAGTCCGGCTTCACCTGAAAGACCTCCAGCACGCTGTCCAGCATCTGCCGGTGCTGGGCGGTGACGCAGCAGAGGCTCTCGATCCCCTCCCGATTCGCCAGCTCCTGCACCAGGGGGCACATCTTGATGGCCTCCGGCCGGGTGCCGAAGACGCTCATGATCCGCAGCTTTTCCATTTACTTCTCCTCCGTCTTTCCATCATCCTCCGGCTTGTCCGCTGGATGATGGCCGTGGTGGCCGTGCTCCTTCAGCTCCTCCAACTCTTCGTGCAGCTCCTCCTTGACCTCCTTGGGGAACACCACCCGGGCGGCCACCACTGCCACGATGCACAGCACCAGGAACAGCAGCATGGCCCGGCCCTCCCCACTGGTAGTCAGCACCACGGCGCTCAAGCCCAGGATGGCAGAGATCACGTACAGAGTAGCCACCGCCTGCTTCTGGTTCAGGCCCATGTCGATGAGCCGGTGGTGGATGTGGCTCCGGTCGGCGTGCATGGGGCTCTGGCCGTGGGCGATGCGGCGGATGAAGGCAAAGGCGGTGTCAAAGATGGGCAGTCCCAGAATCAGGAATGGCACCGCAAAGGAGATGATGGCATAGAACTTGAACAGGCCCTGGATGGACATGGTGGCCAAAATGTAGCCCAGGAAGGTGGCGCCGGTGTCGCCCATAAACATCTTGGCAGGGTTCATGTTGTAGGGCATGAAGCCCACGCAGGCCCCCACCAGGGCCGCCATCACCACAGCCACCTGAAACTGCCCGCCAATGAGGGCGATCACCAGCACTGTGGTGGCGGAGATGGCGGAGACGCCGTTGGCCAGGCCGTCCAGGCCGTCGATCAGGTTCACCGCGTTGGTGATGGCAACAATCCAAAGCACCGTCAGGGGCACGGAGAGATTTCCCAGCACCCAATAGGGATTGTCCGAAAAGACGTTGGGGTTGGAAAACGCCTGGATCACCACGCCGTGGGTGGCGGGGATCAGGGCGGCCACGATCTGCACCACAAATTTCAGCAGCGCCGGCAGGGCCATGATGTCGTCCACCACGCCCAGCACCACGATGATAACGGCTCCCAGCAGGATGCTGCGCATCTCGGCCGTGATCTCCACAAACAGCAGGATGCTGACCATGAAGCCGATAAAGATGGCCAGCCCCCCCAGCCGGGGAATAGGAGTCTTGTGCATCCGGCGGGCGTCCTTGGGTACGTCGATGGCCCCCACCTTGTAAGCAAAAGTCTTGACGATGGGCGTCATCAGAAAGCTGACGACCAGCGCCACCAGCAGCGCCAGCAGCGTATAGGCGATCAGCCGGTTTTCGATCAACATGATGTCTCCTCCATCACCGGGGCAGGAAGCCCACCTTTTTATAGACCTTGTTCAGGGTCCGGTTGGCTACATAGGCCGCCTTCTCCGCACCGGCGCGGTAGACGCTCTCCAGATAGCTCTTGTCCGCCAGCAGGCGTTCCGTCTCCTCCCGGATGGGCCGCAGCAGCTCCACCACGGACTCACCCACCGCCTGCTTGAAGTCGCCGTAGCCATGGCCGGCGAACTCCTGCTCGATGGTCTCAAAGCTCTTGCCGGTGGCCACGGCGTAGATCTGCATCAGGTTGGACACACCGGGCTTGTCGGCCGGGTCAAAGCGGACGCAGGCCTCGGAGTCCGTCACGGCCTTCTTGAACTTGCGCAGGATGTCCTCCGGCTTTTCCAGCATGTAGACGCAGCCGTTGGGGTCCTTGTCGGATTTGCTCATCTTCTTTTCCGGGCTGGTGAGGCTCATGACCCTGGCGCCCACCTGTGGGATATAGGGATCCGGCAGCTTAAAGGTATCACCGTAGATCCCGTTGAACCGGGTGGCGATGTCCCGGCAGATCTCCACGTGCTGCTTCTGGTCGCCGCCCACCGGCACCAGGTCTGCCTGGTACAGCAGGATGTCGGCGGCCATCAGGGCCGGATAGGTGAAGAGGCCGGCGTTGATGTTGTCGGCGTTCTTGGCGGACTTGTCCTTGAACTGGGTCATGCGGCTGAGCTCGCCGAACATGGTGTAGCAGTCCAGTACCCAGCCCAGCTGGGCGTGGGCAGGCACGTGGGACTGGACGAACAGCACGTTTTTCTCCGGGTCCAGGCCGCTGGCAATGTAGGCCGCCACCTGGGTCAGGGTATGCCGCCGCAGCTCAGCGGGCACCTGCCGCACTGTGATGGTGTGCATGTCTGCCAGCATGTAGTAGCAGTCATATTCGTCAGCCAGAGCCGCCCAGTTCTTGATGGCCCCCAGATAGGAACCCAGGGTCAGGTCGCCGGAGGGCTGGATGCCGCTCAGGATTCGTTTTTTCTGTACTTCGTTTTCCATTTTGTATCCACCTCAAATACTCAAGCTGCCAGGCATCTCTGCCGGATGGCGGCCGGTTTTCCTTATATCGAGATAACTATTATATTATACCATACAACATTATTCTGTGCAATCTTTGATTGCGCTCCCAGACGTTGCGTGTTACAATACCCCCATAACCGCAGCTGCTCTGCAAAGAGGAGGGATGGGACGTGCTCCCCAAAATCGGAATCCTGTGCGCCGGAGATGACGAGCTCGCGCCGTTCCTGCCTCTTCTGGACAGGCGCTCCGTCCGCCGGCAGGCCATGCTCACGATCTACGAGGGATGGATCTCCAGCGTTCCTGCCGCCGCTCTGTACAGTGGTGTCTGCAAGGTCAATGCGGCCATCGCTGCCCAGGTCCTCATTGACAGCTGCCGGGTGGAAGCCATCATCAATGCGGGCACAGCAGGAGGCATCGACCCATCCATCTCCATCTTTGATACCGTCATCAGCACAGAGACCGCCTATCACGATGTAGCTGAGGATATTCTCACGGAGTTCCATCCCTGGATGGACTCCATCTGGTTCCCGGGGGACCCCTTCCTGCTCTCCTTGGCCACCCAGGCGGCCCAGGACTCCGGCCGCCCCGTCCGCTTCGGGCGGATGGTGACCGGAGAAGCCTTTCTCTCTGGCCCTGGGACAGAGGCCGTGCGGTCCGCATTTCACCCCCTTTGCGCGGATATGGAATCCGCGGCCGTTGCCCATGTCTGCCATGCAAACGGCATCCCATTCCTCTCCATTCGCACCATCACCGATTCGGCCGACCGATCCGCCGCCGCCTGCTTTGAGGAAAACTGCCGCCGGGCTTCTGAAATCGCAGCCCAGGTGACCCACGCCCTGTTGAAACGCCTGGCCGTCAGCGAGTCCTGCCCGATTGCAAAAGGAGAACTGCCATGACGCATTTCTGTACCTGCCAAAACACCGCCTGCCGCTGCCATCCCTCCAACCATAGCCAGGGGTGCGACCTGTGCATTCAGAAAGAGCTGCGCAAAGGCGAGATCCCCAGCTGCTTTTTCAATCTGGTGATCCGACCCGGGGAGACAGTGGAGGATTGTACCATGGCGGCCTTCGCCCGACGGGTGCTGGAGCGGGAGGCGGAGATGGCCGCCTCTGATAAACAGTAGCTGACCCCGGACAGAAAAACGGAGGGAGCGCATCGCGCTCCCTCCGCCTTCTTTTCAAAAACAGGGTCCGGGGCAGGCTCAGGCCTTGTGGTCGCAGCCCAGCACGTCCACGATCTTGTGGGACACCAGCTCCTTGATGGCGGCGCGGGCGGGCTTCAGGTACTCGCGGGGATCGAACTTGTCGGGGTGCTCCGCCATGAACTTGCGGATGGTGCCGGTCATGGCCAGACGCAGGTCGGAGTCAATGTTGATCTTGCACACGGCGCTACGGGCAGCCTTGCGCAGCTGCTCCTCGGGAATGCCCACGGCATCAGGCATCTTACCGCCGAATTCGTTGACCATACGGACGAACTCCTGGGGCACGGAAGAGGAGCCATGAAGCACAATGGGGAATCCGGGCAGGCGCTTCACGACCTCGTCCAGGATGTCGAAGCGCAGGGGAGGCGGAACCAGCTCGCCCTTCTCGTTGCGGGTGCACTGGGCGGCGGTGAACTTGTAGGCGCCGTGGCTGGTGCCGATGGCGATAGCCAGGGAGTCGCAGCCGGTCTTCTCCACGAACTCCTGGACCTCCTCGGGATGAGTGTAGTGGGACTCCTCGGCAGAGACCTTCACGTCGTCCTCGATGCCGGCCAGAGCGCCCAGCTCGGCCTCCACAACCACGCCGTGGTCGTGGGCGTACTCAACCACCTTCTTGGTGATTTCAATGTTCTCAGCAAAGGGCTTGCTGGAGGCGTCGATCATGACGGAGGTAAAGCCGCCGTCGATGCAGCTCTTGCAGGTCTCAAAGTCAGGGCCGTGGTCCAGATGCAGGGCGATGGGGATGTTGGGGCACTCGATGACGGCCGCCTCCACCAGCTTCACCAGATAGGTGTGGTTGGCGTAGGCCCGGGCGCCCTTGGACACCTGGAGAATCAGGGGAGCCTCCAGATCCCGGGCGGCCTCGGTGATGCCCTGGACGATCTCCATATTGTTGACGTTGAACGCGCCGATGGCATAGCCGCCGTCGTAGGCTTTTTTGAACATTTCGGTCGTGGTAACCAGTGCCATAAGATCAACTCCTGTTCATTTATTTGTCCCGCTCTCCCACATCGGCCGACAGGTCCGATCCCGGTTGTCAAAAAACGCCGATTCAAAAGAACGAAAACGATTTTCCCTTATGATAATATCACAAGATTTTTAAAATGCAAGTATTTACAATTCTTTTTTTGAATGATATGATGAAAGAAAGCATCCCGAAACCAAATCTGAGGAGGATTTTTCCATGAGTGAACTGAAAGGCGCCTGCATTTTCGGCCAGTCCGGCGGCCCTACTTCCGTCATCAACGCCAGTGCCTACGGCGTCATCGCCACGGCATTGAAGAACCCCAGCATCACCCGCGTCCTGGGCGCGGAGCACGGCATCAAGGGCGTTTTGAACGACCGGCTGTTTGATATGGGCCAGGAGGACCCGGCAGAGCTGGAGCTGCTGAAGTACACCCCCTCCTCTGCCCTGGGCTCCTGCCGGTACAAGATGGCGGACCCGGATGTGGATGACACCGACTACAAGCGGATTCTGGAGATCTTCAAGAAGTATGACGTCCGCTACTTCTTCTACAACGGCGGCAACGACTCCATGGACACCTGCAACAAGATCAGCAAGTACATGCAGAAGGTCGGCTATGAGTGCCGCGTGATGGGCGTGCCCAAGACCATCGACAACGACCTGTTCGGAACCGACCACTGCCCCGGTTTCGCCTCCGCCGCCAAGTATATTGCCACCAGCTGCATGGAGGTCTATCAGGATGCCCGGGTGTATGACACCGGCATGGTCTGCATCATTGAGATCATGGGCCGCCACGCCGGCTGGCTGGCTGGCGCCGCCGCCCTGGCCACCGCCTACGGCGCCGGCCCCGATCTGGTGTACCTGCCCGAGGTGGACTTCGACATGGACCAGTTCCTGGCCGACGTGGAGCGCATCTATAAGGAAAAGGGCAACTGTATGGTGGCCGTCTCCGAGGGCATCCACTACGCTGACGGCTCCTTCGTCTCCGAGGCCAAGACCTCTGCCACCGACGGCTTCGGCCATGCTCAGCTGGGCGGCCTGGCCTCCCTGCTGGCCCAGGTGGTCAAGGAGAAGACCGGCGCCAAGGTCCGTGGCATCGAGCTCTCCCTCCTCCAGCGGTGCGGTGCCCACCTGGCGTCCGAGACCGATATCGAGGAGGCCGTCATGAGCGGCAAGGCCGCTGTGGAGAACGCCGTCAATGGTATCACCGACAAGATGGTGGGCTTCGAGCGCAGCTATGAGGACGGCCAGTACGTCTGCAAGACCAAGCTGCTGCCCCTGACCGATGTGGCCAACACCGAGAAGAAGGTGCCCATCGAGTGGATCAACGCTGCCCACAACGGCGTGGAGAAGCCCTTCATCGACTATGTGCTGCCCCTGATCCAGGGCGAGCCCAAGCTGCCCAAGGAGGACTCCCTGCCCCGCTTCGCGAAGCTGAAGAAAGTCCTGGTGAAGTAAGCGGGTTTTCCAAACAACAGGCAACCGTGAAAAAAGCGCCCGGCACGATTTTTGTGCCAGGCGCTTTTTTTCGCTCAAGTTTCATCTTTCTTCTGACGCCGTTCGAGATGGTAGACGATGCATCCGACAGAGACGGCCGCTGTCATGATCATACAGCCGGCAAGCCCCAAGAAGCTGCCGAGATACCCTCCAATCAATATAAGCAATGCTGAGATCAGTGCATGTCCAAAAGCCCCCATTGTATATACCTCCTGTCTCAGTTAGATCTCACTTCCCACGATCCTGAACAGACCAGCAGATGAACCCTGCCGCCACGCCGACAGCGCAGATCACGCCGAAGCTGCCACTCACCAGACTGCCCACGATCCCTGCGGCAATGGTCCAGAACGCCACAGCGAACAGAGTCACCATGCGGTCAGCCCCCTCACTTGTTCTTCTGATAGATCGCCCACAGCCCGTCCATCAGCAGGTACTTGTCGTAGACGATCTTGTTCCGGCAGTATTTCACGATCACCGGGGCATTGCCGCCGGTGGCCACCACGCTGAGGGTCCGTCCTGAGAACTGTTCCCGGATGCGGTCGATGACCCCGTCCAGCATCCCGGCGGTGCCGTAGACGATGCCGGAGCGCATACAGTCCTCCGTCGTCTTGCCAATCAACACCTTGGGGTGCTGGAGGGAGATGGCGGGCAGCTGGGCCGCCCGGCGGCTCAGGGCCTCCAGGGACACGTTGACCCCCGGCAGCAGCATCCCGCCCTCGTAATTCCGGCCCTCGGAGATGACGCCGATGGTGGTGGCGGTGCCCATGTCGATGGTGACGATAGGAGGCTCGAATTTCTCCAGCGCCGCCACCGCGTCGGCCACGATGTCCGCCCCTACCTGGGACTGGACCGCCAGCCGGATGTTCAGCCCCGTCCGCACACCGGGCCCCACCACCATGGGCGGCTTGCCCAGCAGCCGGGCCAGAGCCTTCTCCATCATGAAGTTCAGGGGGGGGACCACGCTGCACAGGATCGCCCCCGTCACATCCTCAAACCGGAAGTGATACAGGGCGAACAGGTTCATCAGGTCGATGCTGATCTGGTCTGCGGTCTTGCGGCTGTCCGTGTCCAGGGATGCCAGAAACCGCAGCTGCTTGTCCCTGTCAAACAGCCCCACAGAGGTGTTGGAGTTTCCTACATCAATGGCCAGCAGCATAAGCCTCTCTCCTTTTTTCTTCCGATCTTGATCGTATTCTATGGTATCACGCCCTGCCGCCGGATGCAAGGCCGGGACAGAGGGAAAATTTTTCGATGAAACGTCCGAAAACGGGAAGAAATCTGCCGCCGGATCTGCTATACTTTTGTTGAACACACGCGAAAGGAGGAGGCGCCATGGATTTTCCCTATGGTGAAACGGAGATTGCCTATCTGCGTGCCAGAGACCTGAAACTGGGCGCGGCCATGGAGCGGATCGGCCCCATCCATCGGGAGGTGGACCCAGACCTCTTCTCCTCCGTAATCCACCACATCATCGGCCAGCAGGTATCCATGGCTGCCCAGCGGACAGTGTGGCAGCGGCTCCAGGCAGCGGCCGGGACGCTTGTGCCGGAGACGGTCGCGGCCATGCCGGCCGAGGCGCTCCAGGCCCTGGGCATGACCCGCCGCCGGGCGCTGTACATCCTGGAATTTGCCCGGAAAGCGGCCTCCGGGGATTTTGATCTAGACGCCCTGGCGGAAATGGAGGACCGTGAGGTGCTGGCCCGCCTCACCTCCCTGCGGGGTGTGGGGCCTTGGACAGCGGAGATGCTGCTGATCTTCGGCCTCCGGCGGCCGGATGTGGTCAGCTGGGGCGACTTGGCCATCCTCCGGGGGATGCGGATGCTGTACCGAAAGCGGTCCATCGACCAGAGGACCTTCCAGCGCCTGCAGAAGCGGTACAGCCCCTACGGCACCACTGCCAGCCTGTACCTCTGGGCCATCGCCTGCGGCGCCCTGCCGGAGCTGACGGACCCTGGCGCCGGACGGAAACCGGACAAAAAACGGGGGCGGCACACATGACAGACCGGCAGCGCTGGCAGGCGGTCCTGGACAACGACCGCCGGTATGATGGCACATTTTTCTACGGCGTAGCCTCCACAGGCATCTTCTGCCGTCCCTCCTGCCCCTCCCGACCGCCGCGGCGGGACCGGGTGCGGTTCTTCCCCACGGCGGACGCTGCACTGGCGGCGGGGTTCCGCCCCTGCAAGCGCTGCCGCCCGGACCTGACCGATTTTTCCCCGGGCCAAGACGTTGCTGCGGAGGCCATGGCGCTGCTGCATCGCCACTTCCGGGATCAGGCGGACTTGTCAGCCGCGCTGAACGGCCTGGGACTCTCCCGCCGGAGGTTGGCCGATCTGTTCCATGCAGCCTACGGCACCACCCTCCACGGCTGCCTGGGAACGCTTCGGGTAACCGAAGCCTGCCGCCTGCTGCGGGAGACGGACCAGCCCGTTGCCCAAATAGCCGGGGAGGCCGGATTTGACAGTCTCTCCGCCTTTTACCGGGCCTTCCGGTCCGGCACAGGACAGTCCCCGCTGGCGTACCGCCGGAGCGCCCATTCCGCGCCGGACAAATCAAGCGGTCCCTGTTGAACGACTTACATTCGTTTGCAATCGCTCCATCACTCTGATCCTGATTTGAGGTGTAATTGTATGTGGATGATCTTTCATAAGCCCTCCCCGGTGGGAATGCTGACCCTCTCCTCGGACGGCACAGCCCTCACAGGGCTGTGGCTGGATGGGCAGAAATACTTTGGTGCTGGACTCCCAAATGCTGTAAAGGAAAATGACCTGCCGGTATTTGAGCAGGTCTCCGCCTGGCTGGACGCCTATTTTGCCAAGGCTCCCCTTCCGGCTCTGCCGCCTCTGGCCCCCCAGGGCAGCCCCTTCCGCCAGGCGGTGTGGCGCCTGCTGCTGGAGATCCCCTACGGCACGGTCACCACATACGGCGCCCTGGCCCGGACGCTCCGGGGCCAGGGGATTTCTGCCGCGGCCCAGGCAGTGGGCGGCGCCGTGGGCCACAACCCCATCTCCATTCTGATCCCCTGTCACCGGGTTGTGGGCAGCGACGGAAGTCTGACAGGCTACGCCGGAGGCGTGGCCAACAAGCAGTTCTTGCTGGAGCTGGAGGGCGTGGACATGACCGGGCTGTATGTCCCCACTCGTGGCACGGCGCTGTGAGACGCAGGTGGTCTCCATGGCGCACACACGAAAAAAGATGTTTTACGCGCCGAAGGCGTTCAACGGCTATGGGCCGCCGGAGCCTCCGATTCCGGCAGCTCAGGATCGGCCCGGGCGCTATCCCTGTCCCTGCTGTGGGCAGATCACCCTCCCGGTCCCGCCGGAGGAGGCGGTGGCTTACATCTGCCCGGTATGCTGGTGGGAGAACGACGTGTTCATTTCCTCCGACAACGAGCCCAGCGACGAAAATCATGGGCTGACCCTGTCCCAGGGGCGGGAAAATGTCCGGCGGTTCGGCACCTGCGATCCCCGGATGAAGCGGTGAGGGCATCGGAGGAAATTTCTTCTTCAGGGATGCCTTTGGGACATCTGAACAGGAATCCCCCAATCCTTGCGCTGTTCGGCGTCTTTTGGTTCCCTTTGTGGTGGTCGGTCTCACGTATACCGGGCGAGTCGGCCTTTTCCCAGCTCCCCCTGGGACAGGCTGGAATAGTAAGAAAGGGCGCCGGAGGAATCCGGCGCCCTTTCTATGATGTCTGCGTCACAGAATGATGCAGATGAGTCCCCCGCTGCCCTCATTAATGATGCGGGTCAGGGTCTCCTGGAGCTTCCGCCGGGCGTCCTCCGGCATCCGCTTGAGCTTTGCCTGCAGATCCTCGTTCACCAGCTCGTGGAAGCTGCGTCCGAAGATGTTGGACTGCCAGATCTTGCTGGTATCCCCTTCAAACTCCTGCAGCAGGTAGTTCACCATGTCCTCGGACTGCTTCTCGTTGCCCACGATGGGGCTGACGGCAGTCTCAATGTCCGCCCGGATCATGTGGATACTGGGGGCGCTGGCCTTCAGCCGCACGCCGTACCGGCCGCCCTGCTTCATGATCTCCGGCTCCTCCAGCTTCAGCTCGTCGATGCCGGGGACCACGATGCCGTAGCCCGTCTCTCGGACGTCGTGGAGGGCGCCGGCTACCTTGTCGTACTCCGCCTTCACCGCCGCCAGCTTCGTCAGCAGGCTCATCAGATCCCCATCATCCCCCACCTCAAAGCCGGACTGCTCCGACAGGGTCTTGTAGAACAGCTCCCGGGGCAAGGCCAGCCGTGCGGCGGCCACGCCGGTGCCCAGGTCGATGGCTGAGATTCTGGCCTCACTGATGTGCTCGCTCTCCCCCAGGGCGGCGATGACGCCCTCCACCTCCCGGATGTGGCGGAGCTGGGCGGTGTTCTGACGGATGGCGTCATACAGGCCCGCTTTGATAGGATGGTCCGCCGGCAAGGCATCCACCCAGGGGGGCAGGAACAGGTCCAGCTCCTGCATGGGGAACTCGTAGAGCACCGCCTTCAGGATGGCGGCCACGGCGTCCTCGTCCAGCTCCAGGCAGTTGACGGCCATGCAGTTCACCTCATACCGGGATGAGATGTCCTTGGCGATGGCTTGGGCCCGGTCGCCCCGGGGGTCTGCGGAGTTCAGCAGGACGATGAAGGGCTTCCCCAGCTCCTGCAGCTCCCGGATCACCCGCTCCTCCGCTTCCAGGTAGTCCTCCCGGGGGATGTCGGAGATGGTGCCGTCGGTAGTGATGACGATGCCGATGGTGGAGTGCTCGGCGATCACCTTCCGGGTGCCGATCTCCGCCGCCTCGGTCATGGGGATCTCATGGTCGTACCAGGGGGTGGTGACCATCCGGGGGGTGTCGTCCTCCATCTGGCCGATGGCGCCCTTCACCATGTATCCCACACAGTCGATCAGCCGCACGGAAAAGCTCGCCCCGTCCGGCAGCTGGATCTGGGCAGCCTCCTCCGGGACGAACTTGGGCTCGGCGGTCATGATGGTCCGGCCAGAGCCGCTCTGGGGCAGCTCATCCCGGGCCCGCTCCTTGCGGTAGACGTTGTCGATGTTGGGGATCACCTGGGTCTCCATGAACCGCTTGATGAAGGTGGACTTCCCGGTGCGCACGGGGCCCACCACGCCGATGTAGATATCCCCAGCGGTGCGGGTGGCGATATTCTGATAGATACTGGTATTCATAGCATCCCGTCCTTTTTCCGCTCCATAGTCTTGTTCCACTCTATGTCCGGCTGCTGCGAAGTATGACAGCCCGTCTTGTTTTGGAGAAGATGCACAAATTCAGGAGCCGGCCTTCTCCGTTCTTGGCTGATTTTGCGGCTTTACACGGATAATTTAGTGTGGTAAACTGCTAATGTAATGAAACGGACGGTATCCCCGTCCAGAGATTTGGAGGATTGACGATGAAAAACATGAAGAAGCTGTGGGCAGCGCTGCTGGCCCTGGCCATGACCTTCTCTCTGGCCGCCTGCGGCGGAACCTCTGACGAGGACGCCGCCACTGATGACCAGCCCACAGGGGAAGAAGTCTCCGGTGACACCGCTCCCGAGAGCGACGTGGCCTATGTCCAGGATAAGGGCACCCTGGTGGTGGGCATTACCTACTTTGCCCCCATGGACTACAAGGAAGAGGGCAGCGATGAGTGGATCGGCTTTGACGCCGACCTGGCCAAGCTGTTTGCCGAGAGCCTGGGCGTCTCCGTGGAGTTCCAGGAGATCACCTGGGACTACAAGGTGGAAGAGCTGGACTCCCGGGCCATCGACTGCGTGTGGAATGGTATGACTCTCACCGACGACGTTCTGGCTGCTATGGGTACGTCCAACCCATACTGCACCAACTACCAGACTCTGGTCTATCCTGCCGACCGGGCCGCTGAGTTCGAGGGCCTGACCTCTCTGGAGGGCCTGAACATCGCTGTGGAGTCCGGCTCCGCCGGTGAGGATGCCGCCGTGGCCTTGGGTGCCACCACCGTGCCGGTCCAGGCCCAGTCCAACGCCCTGATGGAGGTTGCCGCCGGCACGTCCGACGCCGCCGTCATCGACGTGCTGATGGCCGCTGAGATGACCGGCGAGGGCACCAGCTACGCCGATCTGATCTACAGCCTGAACCTGAATGAGGCCCAGGACCTGCCCTCCGAGGAATATGGCGTGGGCTTCCGGCAGGGGTCCGACTTGGTGGACGCCTTCAACACCTTCCTGGCGGAGAAGACGGCTGACGGCACCGTGCTGGAGGTGGCTACCACCTACGGCCTGCAGGACGCCGTGATCCTGGAGTGAGCTTCTTCCCCTGCGGATCTTCCAAAAGCAGAGTGCGCAGTGCGCGCTCTGCTTTTCGGCGGCTTTCCCCCTCTACCACACTGACCTTGAGAGGACGATACCATGATTGAATTTTTTACCTCCAGCACATTCCGGACCGTGCTGTCGGCCCTGAACAGCGGATTTCTCAAGACCCTTCAGCTGTTTTTCATCACCCTGATCGGGGCACTGCCCCTGGGCTTGGTTATCAGCTTCGGTTCCATGAGCCGCTTTCCTCCCCTGCGGTGGCTGACCCGCCTGGTGGTCTGGGTCATCCGGGGCACGCCTCTGGTGCTGCAAATCATTGCACTGTTCTATGTGCCCGGCATCCAGAAGTGGTTCAACTGGCCCAGCGGTGAGTCCGGGCGGATGATGGCCGTGTGTGTGGCCTTCATCATTAATTACGCCTGCTACTTCTCCGAGATCTACCGGGGCGGCATCCAGGGAGTGCCGAAGGGCCAGCAGGAGGCAGGCCAGGTCCTGGGCATGACCAAAGCCCAGATCTTCCGCCACATCACCCTGCTGCAGATGATCAAGCGAATCGTCCCCCCCATCTCCAACGAGATCATCACGTTGGTGAAGGACACCTCCCTGGCCCGGGTCATCGCATTGCAGGAGGTCATCTGGATGGGCGAGTCCTTTATGAAGGGCAACTCCGGCATTGCGGGCCTGGTGTGGCCCCTGTTCTTCACCGCTGTCTACTATCTGATCTTCAGCGGCATCGTCACGGTGCTGCTGGGCAAGCTTGAAAAAAAGCTGGACTTCTTTCAGTAAGGAGGGAACCGATTTATGGCAATTCTGGAAGTACATCACATTGAAAAGCATTTCGGCGCCACCCGGGTGCTGGAGGACATCAGCTTTGATCTGGAGCAGGGCCAGGCCCTGGCCATCATCGGCTCCTCCGGCTCCGGCAAAACCACCCTGCTGCGGTGCCTGAATTTCCTGGAGAAGCCGGAGCAGGGTACCATCTCTGTGGCGGGTAATCTGATTTTTGACGCCGCTGATCCCGCCACCCAGCGGGAGAGCGAGGTGCGGAAGAAGCGGCTCCACTTCGGGCTGGTGTTTCAGTCCTTCAATCTGTTCCCCCAATACACGGCGCTGAAGAACGTCACCCTGGCCCGGGAGCTGCTGGCCCAGGAGCAGCCGGACTTCAAGCAGAACAAAAAGCAAATCCTGGAGGAGATCCAAGCGGACGGCCGGGAGCTGCTGGCGAAGATGGGCCTCAGTGAGCGGGCAAATCACTACCCCAGCCAGCTCTCCGGCGGACAGCAGCAGCGGGTGGCCATCGCCCGGGCCCTGGCCTTGCACCCGGACATCCTCTGCTTTGACGAGCCCACCTCCGCCCTGGACCCGGAACTCACCGGCGAGGTGCTTCGGGTCATTCGGGAGCTGGCGGAACAGCGGACCACCATGATTATCGTCACCCATGAGATGGCCTTTGCCCGGGATGTGGCAGACCAGGTGATCTTCATGGACGGCGGCGTCATCGTGGAGCAGGGTGACGCCCACCAAGTCATTGAGCACCCCAGGGAGGAACGGACCCGTCAGTTCCTCGCCCGATATTCCGAGGGATAAAACGGAACAGAAAAAGAGCGGAGCTGATGCTCCGCTCTTTTGTTATCTTGTGCCGTCTTGTTAAGACGGGGCAACGGGAAACTCCGTCAATCAGGCAGGTTTGGATCTCCGGCGGCCCAGCAATCGCCCGATGAGAAGGCCCAGGGCAGAGATGGCCGCCCCGATGAAAAACAGGTCCCACTGAGGCAGGTTGATCTTGTCAAAGGCCAACATATTGGCGAGCCGGAAGGTGAGAAAGTCCGCCAGCATATACAAAAGTCCCAGGGCCAGAGGCAGCAGCCACATGCGCCCATCCCTGCGGACCAGTTCCCCAATCCGCAGGGAGATCACAAAGGCGGCGATGGGCAGGAGCAGCCAGTGGAATAAAAGGGCGTACCCCATGGCGTCCGTGGGGTCCATCAACAAGAACACCACCAGGGCAAAAACCCAGAGTCCCAGGTAAACCGCTACCAGCCGCCTCGGGGACCGCCAGCTCCTCCCCTTGGCTCCCCGAACACGCACCGCAAAGTCCGGCATAGGCACCTCCACTTCCCAGAGGGCAGACGAAACAGACCGAATACCCGTTTTTTCCAGTCTACCATGGGCTGCCGGACCCGTCAAGGGTGACTCAGGTCCGCTTCCGGGGGATCAGCAGCAGCTGGTCCCGGGAGATATCTCCTTCCGTCTCCAGTTGATTGGCTGCCAGGATCACGCCGATGGTGGTGTTGTACCGTTTCGCCAGATCCCAGGCGGTCTCCTGCTTCCCCAGGCAACGCAGCACCAGGGACGGCGCGCCGGTGGTCTCCTTAGGCGCGTCTGTATTGATCTTTCCTGCGGACACGCACACCCGTTTCACACGCTGGGCCGCCTCCGCCCGGAAGTCCACCGGGAACCGGACCTCGATGCCCCGGTCCGTCAGGCTGCCCTGGACCTCTTCCGGGCAGACGGCCCGGGCAGCGACCCGGCAGTCCTCCGGCAGCTCCAGCTGGCAGCTGACGTCGATGCTCCGCTCCGCCACCAGAGGCACGCCCCCCTCGTCCAGATACAGTGCCCGGACAGACGCCCCGGTCCGCAGGACCACGCCCGCCCCCTCCCGACTGACGGAAACAGCTCCGCAGGTGACGGAGAGGGCCAGGATGGAATCCGCCACCACACCGATCTCCAGCACCTCCCGCACCGTCTGACGGCGGGTGAACTGTTCCCGAAAGCTGGTGAGTTCTAGAGGCGCGGCGTCATAAGTCAGATCATAGGCAGTGGAGTAGAGGTCACTGAGGAGCGTCAGTTCCTGGGTCTGGCGCAGCAGAGCTGTGGCGTGGAGGTATAGCGTCACCGCGATCTCCCGGCCCTCGGCGTCGGCGCCGTCGACCTGCAGATCCGCGCCGGTGAACTGGAGGCGCACCGATGGCTCTGCGCCCTCCGGGGCGCCTTCCACCTCCAGGATCTGAGAGAACGGCAGCTCTCCGGACGCGGCGCAGCAGCGGCCGTCCGCCGTCCGGTACAGGAGGCTGACGGTGAAGATACCCTTGAACAGCAGCTTGCTGCCCACGATCTTCGTCTCCGTCACAGTGCTGTTCACCCGGCTGGTGAGGATCTCCGCCGCTCCCTCTCTGCCCGGGGACAGGTCCATCTGTTCGGAGAAGGTGAAGTCCTTCTCCGCAATGTGGGTCAGCACGATGGCGTGCTGCTGCTCCTGCTTTTTTTCGATGCACAGTTCCGGCCCCGCCTCTGCATCCGTGCAGAAGCATAAGGGACTGCGCTGATAGCCCGTCAGCCGCGTCACCAGCTTGCAGTGGGTGAAGACCTTGCGGGGGTTCAGCATCCGGGTCTCCAGAAGCTCCGGCTCCGTGTCCGCCAGCAGCGCCGCGCAGTCCGGCAGACTGCGTCCGTCGGTCTCCACCGTGAAGGGCATGGCAAATTCCAGGGTCCGGATGCCCCCCTCCCCCTCCGGCGTGTACAGCACCGTCACCCGGACGGTGCCGGAGATCTCTGCCCTGCCGTCCCGCATCTCCCGGCTGTGGAGGAACACCTTGCCCGTGGTCTCGATGATCCGCGCAATGTCCGGACAGTAGTCCGGCACGATGGTCTCCGCTGTCTCCTCCTGAGTCAATGTCAGCTCTCCCGCCGCCTCATAGGCGTCGAAGCAGGCCTTTTTCAATTCCAGTTCCATGGTTCGCCCTTCCTTTCCGGCCGTTGGTCCTCCGATGGACGGCGCAGCCGTTTCCCGCCGCCTGGAAAACGGTACGGGGCGGGAGGGGCCGCCAGCGGCCGCTCTCCCGCCCCTGTGCGCCGCCATGTTGTCCACGGAGTCTCGCTCTGCTGACACTGTATGCCCGGCCGGGACTGCTTATTCCGAAATCTTGAACAGCTTCCGCAGAATGCCGCTGAGGGCTTTGGGGGACTTCCACACTACAATTCGCATGATATTTGCTCCTTCCTAACGCCTGCAGCAGGCGCAGCCGCACGCAATC